>NZ_QLIS02000003.1:0-300000 GCF_003574475.2 Pseudofrancisella aestuarii
TTTAAATATCCAGCCCCTCAGGACCTTCCAACTAACATCATCCGTCAGCCGGTGAAAACATATAATACGCCCTCAATTAACCTTTTGCAATATCTTTTTTATCTTTTTTTAGTTTTTTTCAAAAAAAAGAATTACTAACTTTTTCCATAAAAGAAAAAGTCTTTTAACTTGGTGTTAGCACTTATTTTATTGTTTAATAACACAGATTATTAAACTAAGGAATATTCATGAAATCGCTTTTATCATTCGGAGCTAGTAATAGCAAACAATCTATAAATAAAGAATTTGCCAAATATGTATCAGATTTAATACCTAATACAAAAAATACTTTTCTAGACCTCAATGATTTTGAAATGCCAATTTATAGTATAGACAAAGAAATTAAAGATGGGATACCCTCCTTAGCTTACCAGTTTAAAGAGCTAATTAAAAATACTGACGCTTTAGTTATATCATTAGCAGAACATAATGGTTCTTATTCAGCTGCTTTTAAAAATATTTTTGATTGGATATCTCGCATAAAGGATGGGAGCTTATGGCATGACAAACCTATCTTACTTTTGTCTACATCTCCAGGATTAAGAGGAGGAAAAACTGTTATAACCACAGCAGAAACTACTTTTAGAATAATGTCTAAAGGTCAAGTTACTTCTTTTTCTTTACCTGAGTTTTATAAAAATTTTGATGTAAACAAAGGAGTTACTGATCCTTTGCTAAAAAAGGAGCTCTATAAATGTATAGAAGATTTTACCAAGATTTTAAAAAACAATAAGGACATAGAATAAAATGAAATATGATCTATTTTCGAGAATACTACATTGGACTACTGTATTTCTAATTCTTACAATGTTGACGCTAGGTTGTATATGGTATTTAGGCAAATACAATAATCCTATAGATGAATATTATTACAATATTATGTGGTACCATAAATCTTTTGGCATAACACTACTGATAGTTATGCTTATTCGCGTAACTTGGTTTTTTACGGGAATGAAAAAACCACCATATATTTTTAAAATTCCATCCCATGAAAAGCTATTGGCTAATATAGTACACTTCTTACTATACGCTAGCATCTTTACTATGATATTATCAGGCTGGCTTTTAAGCTCATTCTTACACAAATCAGTGCCCTTCTGGGGAATAGATGTTGCTCTGCCCTTACCTTTAATAAAAAATATTGGTCCAGTATTTGATAATATTCATATTTTTACAGCATGGATATTAATCATCAGTATTGGCTTACATATAGCTGGTGTAATAAAACATATAGCTCAGAAAGAGCCAGTCTTAGAAAGGATGCTATAGATAAATTAGTCTTTAGCTATTAGAAAATCTTTTAGCTCATCAATAAAAATCTTTATATTATTAGATTTTCTCAACCTTACTGAATACAAAGCATACAGAAACTTACTTTCTAACTGGTACTCAGGTAATACTTCTGTTATAAGCTTACTGTCAAGAGCATCTTGAACAACAAATTTTGGTCCCAACATAACCCCCAAACCATTAATGGCTGAACTTTTAAGAAGCTGGCCATTATTACTAATTAAATTTCCCCTAACTAAAACACTGTTTTTTTGACCATCCTTAAAAAAATCCCAATAATCATAAGTTTTATTATTTCTATATAATAAACAATTCGTGCTTGCTAAATCTTCTGGCTTCTTTATTCTATTTTTTTTACAAAATTCTGGACTTGCTACCGCAACTCTCTTAATCTCTAATATTTGCTTAGCTAGAAGCCCTGTATCTGGCAGATCTTTACATATTCTCAATATTATATCACTTGGATTTTTTGAGAAGTCTTCAAGACTATCGTTTAAGTTAATTTGAAGATTTATATTAGGATACTTATTATGAAAACAAGGCACAAAATTTTGCAAATAGACAAGACCTAAAGCCAAAGGCGCACTTATAGTAACAACCCCTTTGACCGAATCATTTTTAACGTCAAGCTCATGCTCAAAGATATCAATTTCATTCAATACATTACAACAATGTTTAAAATACTCTTCACCATCCGCTGTTGGAACAATGCTTCTTGTAGTTCTATTAAATAATTCAATATTTAAAGTACTTTCGAGATAGTTAATCCTCTTACTTACCAGTCCAATTGATATATCTTGATATTCTGCAGCTTTCGTAAAACTTCCTGTTTTGAAAACTGCAGCAAACGTTCTCATGCACGTTAGCTTATCCACACATCTCCCCTAAGAAAATAGAAAAATTAACTATTTAAATATAAAGAATAGTACAGGCTAATAAAAAAGTCTAATCAAGAAATAAAATACACGAACTATTTTATATGAATTCATGGTGGGTGCTGAGGGGTTCGAACCCCCGACCCTCGCCTTGTAAGGGCGATGCTCTCCCAGCTGAGCTAAGCACCCGACTCTTAAAGTCGAAAATGGCGGAGAGGACGGGATTCGAACCCGTGATAGGGTTTAAAGCCTATACTCCCTTAGCAGGGGAGCGCCTTCAGCCTCTCGGCCACCTCTCCTTCACCATGTGAAACACAATTATATATAAATAATCCAATGTGTCAAGAGATTAACTTTAGGATTATCCTATATTTAATTACTCAATTTAGAAGAAAATATTTCCGTTAATTCTTTGGATCTTCTAATATTTGCCTGCATTGCCTTTGCTACTATATTTTTAATACCCTTATCTTCAAAAACTCTTAAAGATTCAGCTGTTGTACCACCCTTTGAAGTAATTTTACTTCTCAAAACTTCTATATCATCATCACTTCGCATAGCCATTTTAGCAGCTCCTAAAGCTGTTTGTGTTACCAAAAGTTTTGCCTGTACAGATGAGAGCCCCATCCTTCTAGCTTCATCAATGACACACTCCATAAATAATAAAAAATAAGCAGGTGCTGATCCTGCGCATGCAGTAACCACATCTATTTTATACTCTTCATCGACAATAACGATCACACCCATAGTTCTCATCATATACTCAACTATCTCTTTCTCTCTATCAGAAACATTTAGATTTAAAAATATTCCACTAGCTCCACACCTAATACTAGCTGGAGTATTTGGCATAACCCTAGCGAGAGATACATCAAAACCAAACAGAGATTTATAAACTGATGAACTAATACCTGCTGCTACAGTAATAATAAAATTATTATTTTCTTTAATAACTTCTTTAATTTGTAAAACAATACCTTCCATTTGTTGCGGCTTAACTGCTAAAACAACTACATGATTATTACTTACCATTTCTTCTAAGTTCTGACTAAAACTTACGCCATATACTTCCGCAAGCTTTTTAAGTTTATCGAGATTTCTATCAAAAACAGTTATATTACTAGGATAAAACCCATCTTCAACAAGCCCAGAAATCATACTTCCAGCCATATTTCCGCCACCTACAAAACAAACTTTAAAATCCATAATTATTTACATTTCTGTTTTATTACACATGAATAAATTTTAACATCCATACTAACTTATTGCTAAAGTATTAAGTAACTTTTATACTACTTAAACCCCGATGTTATCTTTTATCTAAAAGCTTATGAAAGAAATAGTTTTAGCCTCAAGCAATAAAGGGAAAATTAGAGAATTTTCAGAAATTTTTAATAGAATCAATATTTCGATAGTCCCTCAGACCAAATTCAATGTACCTGATGTAGATGAAACTGGTCTTAGTTTTATTGAAAATGCAATAATAAAAGCTAGACACTGTTCAAAATATACTAATCTACCTGCTATAGCAGACGATTCTGGACTATGCGTAGAAGCTCTAAATGGAAACCCTGGAATTTATTCTGCTAGATACTCTGGCACACATGGAGATGATAAAGCAAACAACCAAAAACTTCTTTCTGAACTAGCGCAAGAAAGTAATAGAAAAGCCGAGTTCATATGCGCTATAGCATATGTAAAAAATGAATCCGATCCCACACCTTTAATATCGACTGGAAAATTAGGTGGTATAATTACTCTCGATGAAAAAGGAAAAAAAGGATTTGGATATGACCCCATTTTTCAAATCCCTGAAGAAAATAAAACCTTAGCTCAAATATCTCAAGAACTCAAAAACAAAATAAGTCATAGAGCTAAAGCTTTAGAAAAAATCATTAAACAACTATAAAAAATAAATCTTTATATGCTAAAATGTCTCGAAGCTATAGATTATTTTAGAACTGTAAAAAAGGTAGTTAGATCTTGAGTAAACTTTCAAAGATATTTTACAACATATTTATTTATATATACTCTGGAATATTTACTGCTTATATTCCTATAATTTATATAAAAAAACTAAAAAGAAGTTTAAAAAATAAACTTTATCGAAAGCGATGGTCAGAAAGATTTGGTAACACAAAACTAAGATTAAAAAATTCAATCTGGATCCACTCAGTATCGGTTGGTGAATCGCTATCTGCTGAACCGCTAGTAAAAAAACTTTTAGAAAAAAATCCTAATAGAAATTTCATTATCACAACAACTACGCCTACTGGCAGCGATATAGTAAAAGAACTATATAAAGACTATAAAAATGTTTATCACACTTATATACCTTATGACACTAAAAGTTTTGTGTCTCAATTTATGGCTAGAGTAAATCCTAAAGTATTTATAATTATAGAAACAGAAATCTGGCCGAGTATACTAAACAAGTGTTTTAAAGAAGAAATACCTGTAATCATTGCTAATGCACGATTATCTTATAGGTCTTTCAGAAGATATATAAAAATTCCCTTTGCTAGTGACAATTTATTTAATAGGATATCTCACATTAGCGCTCAAACCCACAAAGATGCAAAAAGATTTGCAACACTTGGAGTTGACAAAAGTAACATAACTGTAACAGGAAACTTGAAATACAGCTTGAAAGTGCCGAACAACTTAGAAAATGAATCAAAAGAAATAAGAGAAAGTATTAAGAACAGGCCTATTTGGATAGCTGCCAGCACTCATAGAGGCGAAGAAGAAATAATCCTAAAGGCTCATGAAAATATCTTAAACATCATTCCAAATTGCTTATTGATATTAGTTCCTCGACATAAAGAAAGATTCAATGAGGTTTCCGGAATCATAAACAATTACAGCTTAACCCAACAAAGAAGAACCAAGTCAAAATCATACATATCAAATGAAACACAGGTTTATCTTGGTGATACAATGGGAGAACTTTTAAATTTATACTTTCTTTCAGATGTAGCTTTTGTAGGAGGAAGCCTAGTCAACAATGGTGGACACAACTTTTTAGAGCCTGCAGCTTTATCTAAAGCAATAATAACTGGACCAAGCCTTTTTAATTTTCGCGCTATTGCTGAATCTTTTAAAAAATTTAATGCTCTAAATATTATAAATACAGATCAAGAACTCTTTAAAATAATCACCAGCCTATTAAACGATAAAGGCCTACTAGAAAAGAACTCAACTGCTGCTTACAAAGCATTTAAGCAAAATAACAATGTGGTAGACAAACAATTTAAAGAAATACAAAAGTTTTTATAATGAACAATTTTTCTCAAACATCAATAATAAAAGACTTTGAACAATTCTCAGATTCATACCTAAATAGCATACATTCCCCCTCTAGTAAATTAGTTGAAGCAATAAAATATTCCTTATTAAATGGTGGTAAAAGAATTAGAGCTCAATTTGTATATACAATAGGAGATATGTTTAAGGTTAATTATTCTGAATGTCATAAGCTTGCACTTGCTATAGAGTCTATACATGCTTACTCTCTAATACATGATGATCTACCAGCTATGGATAATGATTCTTTACGGAGAGGTAAACCAACTTCACATATTAAATTTGGAGAAGCTACAGCCATATTAGCAGGCGATGCTTTACAAACACTAGCCTTTGAAGTTCTACAGAATTTAGAAACAAGCGACATCAAAAATTTTAAAAAAATAAATAAATATTTAGCTAATTGCTCTGGAATTCAAGGGATGGTATCTGGCCAACAGCTAGATATAGAAGGAGAAAATAAACTACTTGCTCTAAATGAGCTAAATATCATACACACCAATAAAACAGCAAAAATGTTTTGTGCAAGTTTCATATTACCATTTTTATTAAGCTCAAAAAAGAATGAGGCAAATATTGAAAAAATTCTTAATTCATTAGCTATCTCTATAGGGTTATGTTTTCAAATAAAAGACGATATTCTTGATGTAACTCAAAGCTCTGAAACATTAGGAAAAACAGCAAATAAAGATGCCTCATCCCAAAAATCAACCTATGTTTCAATACTTGGAATCAATGGCGCAAAAGAAGAACTAATGAAAGAATTAGAAAATATAAATAAATATACATCCATGCTAAAAGAATTAGGCTTTAATTGTTTCAATTTAGAAAAATTAATAAAAATAGTCATTAATAGAAACTATTGATTATTTCTGATAAAATCATCTGATTAAAAAATGTTCAAATAACTTTTTATATATGATATTAAAAAAAGTATATGCATGGTCAATACACCTATTCACAGCGCTAGGTGCTGTTCTAGGGGTATTAGCAATTATTTATTCTATTCAAGCGGCACAAGCTGCGACTCTAAGTGATTTTACTAGCTATTACTACTATCTAAAACTATCACTTTATTGTGTTATAATAGCTATAATTATAGATGCTGTAGATGGGACCCTAGCTAGAACTGTAGATATAAAAAAGCTAGCTCCTTTTGATGGCGCCTTATTAGATAACATAATAGATTTTACAACATACTCTATCGTTCCTTGTATATGGATTTATGTGTCAGGGGTTGTTTCAGAAAGTTGGTTAATACCAAGCATAGTTTTAATAACAATTTCATCATCGTACCAATTTTGCCAACCAAATGCCAAAACCAATGATAATTTTTTTGTTGGCTTTCCTAGCTACTGGAATATAATAGTTATGTTGATGTTATGTTTTCAAACAAATCAAACAGCAAATCAAACAATAATCTTAGTACTATCTATTTTTTCGTTTATCCCTATAAAATATATATATCTATCAAGATTAGATAATATTAGTAAAAGTAAAATTGTTAAATTCATAACTTTAAGCTACTCTATTATTGCTAGCTCAATAACTGTAGTTGCTATTTATCTTTTTCCGCAAAAGGCTCCTGATGAGTTCCTTGTTATAATAATTACTTTTATTATTTTCTATATTATATTCAGTTTCAAACTTAATATAAAACCAATAAAATAACATCAAACGAATTAATATTTATGCTAATATAAAATTATAGTTTTATTCTAAGAATAAATAATATTTTTAAAATATGGAAATTCTAAACAGTCAAGAAAGACAAAAGCTTTTTGTTGAAAATATCTATCCCTATAAGCATAAAATTCCTAGAAAAATATATGATAAGCAAAAATATCATCTACAAATTGAATTACTAAAGCTACAAAAATGGATAAAGGAAAACAATAGAAGATTACTAATAATCTTTGAAGGACGCGATGCAGCAGGGAAAGGTGGAACCATAAAAAGAATGATGGAACATCTCAATCCAAGAGGTGCTCATGTCGTTGCATTAGAAAAACCTACCGAGATAGAAAGAAGCCAGTGGTACTTTCAAAGATATATAGAACATTTACCTTCTGGTGGAGAAATTATTTTATTTGACCGCTCTTGGTACAATAGAGCTGGGGTTGAAAGAGTAATGGGTTTTTGTACCGAAAAAGAATATTTCTCTTTCCTAGAGCAAGTACCTTTACTAGAAAAGATGCTATATGATAGTGGAACAATAATTATAAAATTCTGGTTTTCAGTTAGTAAAGAGGAACAGAAAAGAAGATTCTTTGCAAGAGAAAATGATCCACTTAAACAATGGAAACTAAGCCCTATAGATAAAGCCTCCTTAAATAAATGGGATGAATATACTGAAGCAAAAGAAAGAATGTTTATTTACACAGATAAACCATATTCTCCTTGGGTCATAATAAAGTCTGATGATAAAAAAAGGGCTAGATTAAATGCAATAAGATACATCCTTAACAAACTTCCTTATGATAATAAATGTCCAGATACTGCAATAGAGCCTGATCCATTAATTGTAGGATCCTCGTCAAAAATATATAAATAAATTTGTTTTTGATATTGACTAAGAACAAGTTATAACCTATAATTCTCTTTGTCTTTAGGGGCCTATAGCTCAGTTGGTTAGAGCGCCGGACTCATAATCCGTAGGTCGTAGGTTCGAGTCCTACTGGGCCCACCATTATTCTAATATATTTTATTTGAATTTTTTTATATAAACGATAAATTAAGAAACAACTGATTCTAAATATTTTTGCCTATCTCTATTTGTTAATCTAATTTTATTTTCACTCATTAGCACACCAGGAAATGTTTTTACAAATGAATCTAACATATCAACCATAGATTCGTAGCAAACCTTAACATCATAACCCTCAGAAGCTACTTTCCGATAATTCATAACTATTATTATAGACTTTACTTTAGTAATCCCTTCAAAAGTTTGAGACTCATTATCAGGCAAAACGCTATATATAACATCTTTATAACTAACTTTTTGGAATATCCCTTCTACAAGCTTAATACCATATCCTTTAAAAAATGAATTGAAATCTTTAAGATCCATCTCTTGAAAGCTTTCAAAATAAAATAAAGAAAAACCTTGTTTTAAATATTCATATTCATTTTTATGCTCAACGATTTCAGCAACATCAGAGTCTACATTTCCTGTTTCTATAGAAAGATTAATTAATTGACTATTTATAGCCTCTAATTTATTTAATTGCTTTTGTCTAAGCCCTTTTCTATAAAAATCTATGACTATAAGTACAACTAAAAGTAATGATAAACTTAAAATTAAAAACATAAGATAACCCTAACTTAAATTTAGATAATAATTATATATCTTTTACTAAAAAAAATTAACAAGTAGATGATAAAAGTTTTTGAATCTCTTCTACTATTTTAATATCCGTATCTACTATCATATTTTTATGTATCTCATTAAACTCTGATATTATTCTCTTATTTCTAGCATCATCATCAAACAATCTCTTCAATTGAAATAAAACATTTTCGACAGTGAAATCTTCTTGTATTAGCTCTGAAATAATCTCTTTACCTGATAAAATATTTGGAAAAGCAAAATAACTATGCTTACCTTTTACAAGAAGCCTTGCTAGAAAAGCTGAAATTTTTGAAAGCTTATATCCAACAACCATAGGCAATTTATAAAGCATAGTCTCTAGAGTCGCTGTACCTGAAGATAATAAGCAAAAATCAGATGCTTTTAATATTTCATGAGAATGCCCTTCATATATAATTATCGGTAAAGCATTTATTTTTTCTTTATATTCTTCAAATATTGATCTTAATGATGGCTTAGCTATAGGAATAACTGCTTTATAAGCATATCCATCTTTCTTCAGCTTATCTAATGCATCTAAAAATACAGGTAAAAGCTTTGTTACTTCACTTTTTCTACTTCCTGGAAGTACTGCCAATATAGTATCTTCTAAACTTAAACCAAGCTCTTTTCTATACTTCTCTTTATCTACCTCTAAAGGTATCGCCTTTGCTAAAGGATGACCCACAAAAACAGCTTTAAAATTATGTCTTGTTTTATAATACTCTTCTTCAAAAGGTAGTATAGCCAATATAGTATCTGTCGCTTTTTTTATCTTTTTTATTCTATACTCTCTCCAAGCCCAAATCTTAGGACTTACATAATGTACAGTTTTTATTCCAGCTTGTCGTAGTTTTTTCTCAACAGTCAAATTAAAATCAGGTGCATCTATCCCTATAAAAATATCAGGCTTATTTTCTTTAAAGTGATTAATCACTTTTTTCCTAATATTTAATATTTGAATACCTTTAGACAAAACTTCAAAAAAACCTATAACTGAAAGAGCTTCCATTGGATATAAAGTATTAAAACCATTTGCTACCATTTTTGGACCACCTATTCCTTCTATGATAGCATCAGGATAAGTTTTCCTAAGCTCTTTTACTAGACTTGCTCCAAGCTGATCTCCAGATAGCTCGCCAGCAACTATTCCTATTCTCACTACTTGAGTATTCCTCTATCTGTTGATTCTATAACATCCACAAATGGTTTAATATAAGCATGCTCTTCAGCCATATCTTTTATTAAAGGATATGCTTCTTTGAGAGTTAATCCTTGTCTGTACAACAAACGATAAACTTCTTTTATTTTACGCATTTGGTCTGTATCAAAACCTCTTCTTTTAAGCCCTTCAGAGTTTATTCCACAAGGACTTGCATGAGCACCCCTACCAGTAACCATAATATAAGGGGGAACATCTTTACCTATTAAAGCTGCATGAGCAATAAATGAATGAGCTCCAATTCTACAAAACTGATGTACTCCTACATTAGCGCTTATTATTACAAAATCATCTACTCTCACATGCCCAGCTAGGCCAACGTTATTAACTAAAGATACATAATTTCCTATTTTACAATCATGTCCTATATGAACATAACACATTATAAGATTATTATTTCCTATTCTAGTAATCTGTTCTTCTTTAGAAGTACCTCCATGAATAGTAGCACACTCTCTTATAATATTATTATCACCTATAATAACCTGAGAAAACTCACCTTTATAGGTGTAATCAATAGGATCATACCCTATTGAAGCAAATTGGAATATTTTATTATTCTTACCAAGAATCGCATCACTTCCAATAGTTACATGGCTTAGTAGTTCTGTACCTTCCCCAATAACTGCATTCTCACCTACCACACAGAAAGGACCTATTTTAGCACTCTCAGCTATTTTAGCACTTTCATGAACTACTGCTGAACTATGTATCACGATTAATAATCCTTATAAGCCGCCATTAACTCTGCTGAACAAACGATTTGATCATTTACTTTTGCTACTGATTGAGCTGTGCAAATAATATTCTTTTGTTTTACCATTCTAGATTCAATAATTAAAACATCACCTGGCATAACAGGTCTTTTAACACGGACTTTATCTATCCCAGCTAACATAAAAGTTCTTCTTCCACCACCAGCTCTTGCAACTACTTCAGCAAATAGCTTCTCAGCCATTAATTCTCCTAGAATTGCTGTAGCCTGAGCCATTGCCTCAACGATAAGAACGCCCGGCATAACTGGAAATTCAGGAAAATGTCCATTAAAAAATTCTTCATTAACTGTCACATTTTTTTGAGCAATAATTGACCTTTCTTCAATATCCCAGTCAAGAATTTTGTCTAAAAGTGCAAAAGGATATCTATGTGGTAAAATTTTCTTTATACCCATAATATCTATCTGTTTACTATTTTCATTAAACTGACTCATAACAACCCTTCATTATTTATTAAACTTCTTTTCCAACTCTTTAACTCTAGCCATTAGCTTATCTATCTTAGATAACCTTGCGACAAACCTACCCCATTCAATTCTGGGTTTAGCTTCAAATGCTGCATAATACATACCAGGTTTAGTTACGGACTTCCCTATATTAGATGCACCACCTATCACAGTATTATCACAGATGCTAATATGCCCCGTAATAGCAGATTGACCTCCTATCAGGCAATTATTACCTATCTTAGTGCTACCCGCAACAGCTGTTAACCCAGCAAGGGCAGTATTCTCACCAATAATTACATTATGAGCTATCTGTACTAAATTATCAATACGTGCCCCTTTTTTAATAATAGTATCATCGATAGCTCCTCTATCAACAGTTGTGCCTGCACCAATCTCAACATCATCTTCAACAATAACTCTTCCAAGCTGAGGTATTTTTGTCCAAGATCCATCTTCATTACGTGCATTACCAAAACCATCACAACCTATAGCAGTATTTTGATGAATTATGCATTCAGCGCCTATTTCAACATCATGTGCTATTGAAACATTACTTTTAATTACTGTTGCTCTGCCTATCTTTGTATTATTATCTATTGTACAGCAAGCACCTATAACAACATCGTCAGCCAAAACAACATCCTCACCAATAACAGCATTTGCATCAATAGTAACATTATTGCCAATAATAGCACTTGCCGCTATTACAGCTTTACTATGAATCTTACCACTAGGCTTAGGACTTTTGTCAAAAAGCTCCATAACTTTAGCTAAAGCCATATAAGGATTAGATAATACAACTGCATTTGTATTACAATAAGGAAGAGCTTCCTCTGTGACTAATACAGCAGAAGCTTTAGTTTCTTTTAAATCCTTCAAATATTTTGGATTTGTGCAAAAGGAAATATCACCAACTTTAGCTTGAGATAACGTCGCTATTTTTGCTATCTCTATATTCTCATCCCCATGTACTACACCATCAAGCTTTTCAGCCAATAATTTTAATGAAAACATTAACTCTCCAACTATAATTATAAATCTTATTTTCTATTTATTCATTAAAGCAACTACATCGCTCGATATATCATCAATACCATTTGAGTAAGCTAATGATTGAGTTGTAACAACCATATTATATCCTTTCTGTTTAGCAACACTGCTAACTGCGGCATCAAAAGATGCTTGGAACTTATTAGAAAGTTCTTCTTTTTTAGTATATTCTTTTTTCTGCAAAGCTTGGGCTTTTTCTGTGAATAGCTGATACTCTTTCTGAATTTCTTCTTGTTTACTAGTCAACGCTGCTTTAGTCATAGTAGCAGAGCCTTTCTGTAAATCTTGCGCTTGTTGACTTATCTTATCCTGCTCCTGCTTAAGCTTATTTGCTTCTGGTTTAATCTCATTTTCAATCTGCTTAACACTAAGTGATCCTAAATTAGCATCATTAAAGATCTGAACAGGATTTACAACTGCTATTTTTGTCTCCGCATAAGAGGTTGAAGCACCTGCTATAATCATCGATATTGCCAAAAGTGTTTTCTTTTTCATTTTTTATACTCCTTTTATTACTAAAAATTTTGTCCTAATGAGATTTGAATACTTTGTACTATATCACCAGGTTTAACATTAAATGGCTGAGCAACAGATACTGCTAATGGACCCACTGGAGACGCCCACCTAAACTCTAAACCAACAGAATACTTTAAATTTGCAAATGAAGGGACTGTATCAAATGCAGCAGGTGTTGGTGCAACAACCCCTAATGGCAAATCATAAGTAGTATATGTATTCCCTAAATCAAAAAATGCTCCAACTCTCATGTTTGAACTATCTTTAATAAATGGTACTGGGAATAATAAATCATAGTTATTATAAATATTCAAGTTACCACCAATAGCATTACCTAATTTACCTGTCTTATAATCTATATCTCTTGGACCAAAAGAACCCTGAAGAAAACCTCTAACACTTCCCCAGCCACCTCCGTAGAAGTTCTCATAGAATGGTAAATTTGTTGTATCACCATATCCACCTCCATAGCCAACACCTCCCTTTATTGTAAGAGCTGAAAATTCAGTATTCGGTATAGCTATATTATAAGTTCCACTAGCTTGTATTTTATAAGCTTGTATCCCACTAAGATATGGAAGGTTAATAGAACCATTCAAATCAAATGATCCTCCAGCAGTTGGAAACATATATCTATTTGATGAATCATAATTCCAACCTGCAGTAATTGCAGGCTCATTAAACTGGTGTTTACCGCCATTTTGAGCTATAAAATAATCGACTATTGATGAATTAAAACCTGTAGATTGCTTTATATCATTATTTGCGTAAGTTATACCCCAATTTATATTATCAAAAGCCGAAAGAGGAACTCCATACATTAATCTTGCACCAAAGGTATCAAGCTGATAAGCTGCGATTGCATCAGTTTTTGCAAAATTAGATCTATTAGCATATGCAGAAATACTTTGACTTATTCCAGAAGTAGTAAAATAAGGATCAATATAACTAAGTGATAAGTTCTGAAATGGTATAGATAGCTGTGCATCAATATTAAATGTGTTGCCAGTACCAAAAACGTTAGGCATATTTAACTTACCACCTATCATAACCCCATAAAGGTCAGAGTAGCCTAAACTTCCACTAATAGAATTAGCATTTTTTTCTTTTATGTTATAATTAACATCAACTAAATCATCACTTCCTTCAACAGGAACCAACTCCATATCCGCGGAAGCCACATATGGCAATTGAGAAAGTCTTCTTTGAGACTTATCCATAGCCTCCTTATCATACTGACTCTGCTCATAATATTGTAGTTGTCTACGAAAAACATAGTCATTTGTAACATTATTTCCATTAATATTGATTCTATTTACATAGACTTTCTTACCAGCATCAATCACAATTTTAAAAGAAACTGTTTTTTTATCTTTATTAATTTTTGGAATTGGGTTAACTATTGCAAAAGCATAACCCTTACTACCAAGTAAAGTTTTTATTGCCTCAACAGTATCAACTAGATTCTTTTTAGAGAAAACTTGCCCTTGATGTATCTTTATAAGAGCTTCTATCTCAGATTCTGGAACTATATACTTCCCTTCAAAAGTAACATCTGAGATTTTATAAATGTCTCCCTCAGAAACATCAAATGCAACATATGAATGCTCTTTATCTTTTGACATAGATGCTTGCTTAGATGTTACTTTAAAATCTAAATACCCTCTATCAAGATAATAGTTAGCTAGACCCTCTATAGACTGATCCATCCCAGCTGGAGAATAGCTATCAAATGGTGCTAAAAACCCCCACAAATTCCAAATAGATGGAACCTGAAAAGCTACACTATCTTTAATATCAGAGTCAGGAAAGCTTTTATTACCAACAATATTTACAGCTCCTATTGTGGCTGATTTACCTTCTGCTATATCTATAGAAATATTAACTCTATTATTTGGTAACTCTCTAACATTTTCATCTATAGTTGCACTATATAATCCCATCATGGAATATTGAGTTAAAAGAGATTGCCTTATAAGAAACATCGTATCAGGACTATATATGTTACCCACATATACTCCAGCATCAGTAAATAATTTATCAAGTTCTTCTTTTGTTATTTTTTTATTTCCATTAAAAGAAAAACCTGCAATGATAGGTCTTTCTTTAACATTGATAAACAAATCTCTCCCCTTACGAGAAAGGTCTATACTATCAAAAAACCCAGTTCCATATAAATTATTTATAATTTGATTTGTATCTTCCGGAGTAATATAACTTCCTTTTTCATAGCGAAGCCTACTTTTAACAACATCTTTACTAATACCTTCTAGACCACTTATAGACACATCTCCTAATATAAAACTGTCTGTCGCAGCCTCAGATATAAAAGTTATTCCTACAACTAGAAATATTGTTAAAATTATCTTTCTAATGAAAAAAGACACCTAATTCTCCCCAAGCAAAGCCCTGCTATATTCACGGGCTTTTTGATCTATAACAAAAACTTCTTGTAAATCACTAGGATTTTTAAATCTCAGCTTTTCTAAAATAGCTTTATTATATTCAATTATATCTAAATATTTAATTTTATTGTTTAAAAAGGCGTCTACAAAAACCTCATTAGCAGCATTAAATATAATATTTGCTGCATAATCTTTTTTTCTCAAATTCTCAAAAACTATTTTTAAAGCCTCAAACCTATCAAAACATGCTTTTTCAAAAGTTAATTTCAAATTTATAAAATCCAAAGGAGACACATTGACATTTTCTCTATTTGGATAATACATAGCATTTGCTATAGGAATCCTCATATCCTGAGATCCTAATTGAGCAATATAGCTACCATCTACATACATAACCATAGAGTGTATAACACTCTGCGGATGAATAAGAACTCTTATTTTATCAGCAGGAACATCAAAAAGCCAGTAGGCCTCGACAACCTCTAAAGCTTTATTTACCATAGTTGAAGAGTCTATAGATATCTTTCTACCCATACTCCAATTAGGATGCTTGCAAGCCTGTTCCGGAGTTATTTCAGTTAGTTCATCTAATGATTTATTCCTAAAGGGCCCACCTGAAGCAGTTAGAATTATTTCTTTTACACTTCTAGAAAACTTTGTTGTCTCTAAACACTGAAAAATAGCATTATGCTCACTATCTACAGGAATTAATCTAGCAGAATTATTATTAACCTCATTTGTCAATAAATGCCCAGCTGTAATTAAAGCTTCCTTATTCGCCAGAAGAATAGTCTTGCCAGAAGTGGCTGCCGCAAAAGTTGGCTTTAAACC
This sequence comes from Pseudofrancisella aestuarii, assembly GCF_003574475.2. NCBI lineage: Bacteria > Pseudomonadati > Pseudomonadota > Gammaproteobacteria > Thiotrichales > Francisellaceae > Pseudofrancisella > Pseudofrancisella aestuarii. The sequence goes on from NZ_QLIS02000003.1 coordinate 16,115, forward strand.
AGCTATCCCAACTATTGCTGACATTACAACATCAACATCAGTATCACTAGATACTTTTTCTAGAGCCTCTTCTCCAAAAAGAATTTCAACCTCAATATTTGAAATCAAACTATTTAATTGATCTTTAGCCTCTAACGTTGGAACTACTGCATATTTAGGAGAAAACTCCATACACAGTTTTGCTAGTTTAGAAATATTACTAAAAGCAGTTAAAGCATAAACATTGAAGTCCTGCTTTTCTCTAACTATTGCAAGTGTACTATCACCTATAGAGCCAGTAGCTCCGAGGATAGTTATTTTCCTCTTAGAAACCATAAACTTCTATTACTCAAGAACTTCTTCTATCTCATCATCCACAGACTCTTCACAGTCCTCATCCATAGATTGTTTTACTACTTTTAAACTAATGAGTTTTTCAGAATTTTTTAAGTTAATTAGCCTTACGCCTTGAGCAGAGCGACCACACTCTCTAACTTCAGACGATGATGTTCTAACCAAAGTACCATTATTAGTGATTAACACTATATCCTCATCTTCCTCAACCAATACAGCCACAACAACTTGACCATTTCTTTCTGAAGTAGAAATTGCTATAACGCCCTGGCTAGCTCGTTTAGTTTTTCTATACTCTGATACCGAAGTTCTTTTACCATAACCATTTTCTGTTGCAGCCAAAACAACTCCTTCATCTGGGCTAGTAACAAGCATTGAAACTATACTTTGTCCTTTTTGTAAACGCATACCTGTCACACCTTGTGCAGAACGACCCATAGCTCTTACATCAGACTCATTAAATCTAATAGCTTTACCAGCATTTGAGAACATCATTATTTGCTTATTACCATCAGTTAAAGCAACATATGAAAGCTCATCTTTTTCAACTAGCCCAATAGCTATCTTACCAGTTGATCTAGGACGTGCAAACTCAGATAAATCAACCTTTTTAACTCTACCAAGCTTTGTAGCCATAAAAATAAAGTATCCTGGAGTAAACTCAGAAACTGGCATTAAAGCAGTAATTTTCTCATCTTTTTCTAAAGGAAGTATATTATTTATTGGCCTTCCTTTTGATATTCTACCCGCAACAGGGAAGTCATAAACCTTAGTCCAATAAACTCTACCCAAACTTGAGAAACAAAGCATAGTATCATGAGTTGAAGCTAACATTAACTTAAAGATACTGTCTTCCTCTTTAGTTTTAGTTGCAGATTTTCCTACTCCGCCTCGTTTTTGAGCATTATATGAACTTAATGGCTGACTCTTAACGTATCCATCCATTGATAGCGTTACAACCATATCTTCTTCAGCAATCAAATCTTCTCTTGTTAGATCTAGTCTAGACTCAATAATCTCTGACTTTCTTGAATCACCGAAGTTTTCTCTTATCTCAACAAGCTCTTCTTTTACAACCCTAATAAGTTCTTCAACATTACTTAAAATACCTATTAAGTATTTAATTCTATCAATTAACTCTTTAAATTCTGACACAATCTTATCTTGCTCAAGACCAGTTAACCTATGCAATCTTAAAGCTAATATTGCCTCTGCCTGCTCTTCTGTTAAGTTATATAAGGCACTTTCTTGAATACCATAGTGTAATGACAATGTCTCTTTTCTATACATCTTGACATCAACACCTTCTAACATACTCTTAACTATCGCACCATTCCAAGATCTAGCAAGCATTGATTCTTTTGCATCTGCTGGACTTGGTGAAGCTTTAATAAGCTCTATCATCTCATCAATATTTGACAAAGATAATAATAAACCTTCTAAAATATGCGCTCTTTCTTTTGACTTTCTCAACTCAAAAACTGTTCTTCTAGTTACAACTTCTTTTCTGTGCTTTATAAACTGTTCTAAAATTGCTTTAAGACCTAAGAGTTTTGGTCTATTGTCACTAAGAGCAACCATGTTTATACCAAAGCTACATTGTAGTTGTGTTTGTGCATAAAGACTGTTCAAAAGAACTTCAGGAGAATCATCTCTCTTAACATCTATAACAACCCTTATACCATCTTTATCAGACTCATCTCTTAACTCAGAAATACCGCTAATTTTTTTATCTTTAACGAGCTCAGCTATTTTTTCTACTAGTTTAGCTTTATTTACTTGATATGGTATTTCTGTAACTATAATCTGAGATCTACCACTAGCTTCATCTTCCTCTATAGTCGCTCTAGAGCGCATAATTACACGACCACGACCAGTCTTATAAGCCTCTAAAATACCATCTGTACCATTAATTAAAGCTCCTGTAGGAAAATCAGGGGCCGGAATATACTTTATTAAATCTTCAGTTTCTAAACTTGGTTCATCTATTAATGCCATAACTCCATTAATAACTTCTGACATATTATGTGGCGGAATATTTGTTGCCATACCAACTGCAATACCAGAAGAGCCATTAACTAAAAGATTAGGAACTCTAGTTGGCAAAACGTCAGGAACCAATTCTGTATTATCATAGTTTGGAGAGAAATCTACAGTTTCTTTATCTATATCCACTAAAAGCTCATGTGTAAGCTTTTCCATTCTAATTTCTGTATAACGCATCGCAGCTGGAGCATCACCATCAACAGAACCAAAGTTACCTTGGCCATCAACAAGTGTATAACGAAGAGAAAATGGTTGAGCCATTCTGACTATAGTATCATAAACAGCTGTATCCCCATGAGGGTGATATTTACCTATAACATCACCGACAACCCTAGCAGACTTTTTGTAAGGTTTATTATAGTAGTTAGATAATTCATTCATCGCAAATAGCACACGACGATGAACTGGCTTTAAACCATCTCTAACATCAGGAAGAGCTCTCCCAACGATTACACTCATCGCATAATCTAAATACGATTGCTTAAGCTCTTTTTCTATATTTACAGAAGAAACTTCTTTACCAAAAGCTGACATTTACCACTTTCTCAAAAACTAGAGTCACATGGCAAATATTATAACATACACTATCTCAAAATACATCCTTTGAACCAACAGGAAGCCTAGCTAAGCTTATAAAGCCCAATTTATTGGATCCAATCCCTTTTTAATTAAAAAATCATTACATTTAATAAAATGATTGCATCCTAAAAAACCTCGATGTGCGGATAATGGTGACGGATGCGTTGACTCTAAAATTAGATGCTTAGAGTCATCAATCAGATCTTTTTTCTTACGTGCATGACTACCCCAAAGCATAAAGACAACGTTTTCTTTATTATCTGATATTTTCTTTATGACAGTATCAGTAAAGATGCCCCAACCTATATCTTTATGAGAATTTGCTTTATGAGCCTCCACTGTAAGGGTTGTGTTAAGCAAAAAAACACCTTGTTTTGCCCAACTCGTGAGACATCCATGGCTTGGCTCACTAAAACCAGTCACACTTCTAGCAAGCTCCTTATACATATTTTTAAGAGATGGGGGAACATCAACTCCCTCTTGAACGGAGAATGCTAATCCATGTGCTTGATTAAAGTTATGGTAAGGATCCTGTCCAAGTATAACAACCTTTAGATCCTCAAACTCTGTATATTTAAAAGCATTAAAAATATTTTCTTTAATAGGAAATATTGTTTTACCTTGCCTAATCTCATTTGCTAAAAAGTTTAATATCTCATTAAAATAAGGTTTCTGCTTTTCTTCTGATAAAATATCTGACCAAATCATATCTTAACTCCAAAACTTTGAAACGCCAGGTGTCTTAATACCAACTCCTTCAGAAGTAACAAAAATCATATTATCACCACATTTCATTACAATTTGCTTCTTATTTTGCACAATCATACAATCTTTACTAGTATCAATATACTGCTGAGCTTGCTCTGCTGTTGCATTTTTAGGAAGCTCATTATTTTGATCAGTTGCAGCAATCAAAACACTTGGAATTAACATTACTAGTAAAAAACTTCTTCCAAAGAATTTCATAGAAAATTTAAAGAACTTTATTTACTTATAAGTATAACAAAATAGGATAAATAAAAAGATAAAAAGCTTTAGGTTAAAAACTTAGAGAGTAATTATTTTTTCTTTTTTTGAGGAGGAAGATCTGTTGCGGTACCTTCAAACACCTCTGTAGCCATCATTAAACTTTCAGATAAAGTTGGATGTGGATGAACTGTTAATGCGATATCTTCAGCATCACAACCCATTTCAATAGCTAAAGCAGCTTCTGAAATAAGCTCACCAGCATTAGTACCAACAATAGAAGCTCCAATAATTCTGTGATCTTCATCAAACAATACTTTAGTCATACCTTCAGATCTTCCGATACTTAAAGATCTACCACTTGCTGCCCAAGGGAACACACCCTTTTCATACTTAATACCTTTAGCTTTAGCAGAAGTTTCAGTCTCACCAACCCAAGCAACTTCCGGATCTGTATAAGCAACAGCAGGAATCACTAAAGGATCAAAACTATGGTTTAAACCAGAAATAACTTCAGCAGCAGTTCTTCCTTCTGGCACAGCTTTATGTGCAAGCATTGGTTGACCAACAACATCACCAATTGCAAAAATATGAGGAACATTCGTACGACATTGTTTATCTACCGGAATAAAGCCTCTTTCATCGACTTTAACCCCAGCTTTCTCAGCATCAATAAGCTTACCATTTGGCTTACGTCCAATAGCCATCAATACCTTATCATATCTTTCTTCTTTAGCTGAATGTTGACCTTCCATAGTAACATAGATGCCATCTTTACGAGCATCCATAGCTGTAACACCTGTCTTTAAACGGATGTCATAACGAGAATTCATTTTCTCATAAGCTTTTACCATATCTTTATCAACGCCATTCATAAGCTGATCAGCAAACTCAACAACAGTAATCTTAGTTCCTAACTCAGAGTAAACTTGAGCCATTTCAAGACCAATAATACCACCACCAACTACAAGCATAGTATCTGGGATATCTTTCATTTCAAGAGCACCAGTAGAATCAATAATACGATCATCTTTTGGCACAAAAGGTAAATTGATTACACTAGATCCAGCAGCAATAATACAGTTTTCAAAAGCTACTTTTTTAACCGATCCATCTGGAGTTTCTACAGCAATTTCTTTATCAGAAGTGAATTTACCATAACCTTGTACAATCTCAACACCCCTTTGCTTAGCCATTCCTTTTAGACCAACAGTTAATTTCTTAACAACATTAGCCTTATACTCGACAACCTTATCTTTATTAATTTTAAGATCGCCCATTTCAATAATGCCATCTGCCGCTAAATGTCTAGCTTCATTAATAACTTTAGCAACATGTAAAAGTGCTTTTGAAGGAATACAACCAACATTTAAACAAACACCACCAATATCAGCATATTTTTCAATCAATACAACTTTTTTACCTAAATCAGCAGCTCTAAAAGCAGCACTATAACCGCCAGGACCACTACCTAAAACGACAACTTCAGTTTTAATATCACTCATTTTATTAAACCCCGTTACATTATAATTTCACGTAAATCAGAAAGAATCTGACAATATCTTGTTAAGAATTTAGCCGCATACGCACCATCTATCACCCTATGATCTGTAGATAACGATAGAGGAAGCATAGATTTAGGAACAAACTCCTTACCATTCCATACAGGTTTAACAGCTGTTTTCGAAACACCCATAATAGCAACTTCTGGCATATTAATAATAGGAGTAAATGAAGTTGTACCTAACACGCCTATACTTGAAATAGTAAATGTAGCACCAGTCATATCTTTACTACCTAACTTACCATCGCGAGCTTTACCTGCCAAATCCATAATATCTTTAGAAATCTCAACAATTCCTTTTTTATCAGCATCTTTAACAACTGGAACCATAAGACCAGCTGGAGTATCTGCAGCAAAACCAATATTATAATATTTCTTAATAATCAGATTTTCACCATCAGCAGATAAAGAACTATTAAATTTAGGAAACTCTTTTAATGCAACAGCGGCAGCCTTTATCAAGAAAGATAAAGGAGTTATTTTTATTCCAGTTTTATCTGAAAATGCTTTCTTAGATTTTCTAAATTCTTCTAAATCAGTAACATCTGCATCATCATAGAATGTAACATGAGGAATCTTAACCCAGTTTCTATGAAGATTTTTTGCACTAATTTTATTAATACGAGTTAAAGGTTGAGTCTCTATCTCTCCGAACTTAGAGAAATCCACAACCGGATCAGGTAATAAATCTAAGCCAGCGCCAGAATTAGAAGATGATGCAACTTTACCACTTTGTACCTGTGTAACAGCAGTTTTAATATAATTATAACAATCTTCTTTTGAAACTCTTCCTTTACGACCAGTAGCTTTTACTTTTGAAAGATCTACATTTAAGATTCTAGCTAACTTTCTCACAGATGGAGATGCATGAGCATTAGAATTATCAACAATCTCACTAGAAGCAACTGGAGCTGTATCTACAGACTTAGGCGCTTCTTGTTTAGCTGGTGCAGATTTTGATTCTTGAGATTGTGTAGCAGTAGATGATACTGAACCCACTGTTTTAATTTTCAAAATCAATGAACCTTGAGAAACTTTATCTCCAACTTTTGCAATGACCTCTACAACCTCACCAGATGCTGGAGACGGAACTTCCATACTAGCTTTATCTGTTTCTAGTGTGATTAAAGAATCTTCTTTCTCAACTTTATCACCTGCTTTTACAGATACCTCTATAACATCTACTGAGTCATAGTCACCGATATCAGGAACTTCCACATCAACTACTTCAGAAGAGGCTGCTTTAGAAGAACTATCACTAGCTGATTCTTGTTTAGCTGGAGCTGAAGAAGCAGAATCACCAGATTCAATTTTTAGAATAATACTTCCTTGGGAAACTTTATCACCAACTTTTGCTATAACTTCTACGACTTTACCAGATACTGGAGATGGAACCTCCATACTAGCTTTATCCGTTTCTAACGTTATTAAAGAATCTTCTTTCTCAACTGTATCGCCAGCTTTCACAGATACTTCTATAACATCAACCGAATCATAGTCACCTATATCTGGAACTTCTACTTCAACTATTTTTGATGCCGCAGTACTTGAAGAATCAGCCGCTTTTGGAGCTGCATTATTTTCTTCAGCTGTACTTTCTTTTGTTGAGGCAGCACCTTCAACTTCTATTTCCATAATAGCAGCACCTTCAGAAACCTTATCTCCAACTTTAACAGTTATTTTAGATATTTTTCCCGCCACTGGAGATGGAACTTCCATACTAGCTTTATCTGTTTCTAACGTTATTAAAGAATCCTCAACAGAAACAACATCTCCCACAGAAACGTTTACTTCAATAACATCAACTGAATCATAGTCACCTATATCTGGTACCTTAACTATTTCTAAAGACATTAATATCTCCTTTAATTAGCTATACAGAGGAGCTACACGCTCTGCATCAATTCCGTATTTTTCAATAGCATCTTTAACAACAGAAGCTTGAACTTTACCATCTTTAACTAAAGCGCCTAATGCGGCCACTACAACATGATATCTATCGACTTCAAAGAAGCTACGTAAAGCTGCTCTAGTATCAGATCTACCAAAACCATCGGTACCTAAGTTTACATAATTCTCAGGCATAAACTCTCTTAACTGATCAGTGTAAAGCTTAATATAATCGGTAGATACAACAACAGGACCTTTATTATCTTTAAAGCACTTCTCTATATAGCTATCTCTCTTAGATTCTGTAGGATGTAACATATTCCATCTAGCCACATCTTTAGCTTCTCTATAAAGTTCATTAGCACTTGTCATGCTCCAAATATTAGAAGTAACACCATACTCATCTTTTAACATCTTAGCAGCAGCTTCAACTTCTTTAAGAATTGAACCTGAACCTAAAAGTTGAACATGTTTATCAGCTGGTTTATTATCTTCAATCTTATATAGACCTTTAATAATTCCTTCTTCAGAACCTTCTGGCATTGCTCTATGAGAATAGTTTTCATTCATGATAGTTAAGTAGTAATAAACTTTATCACCATCAACATACATGCGCTTCATACCATGCCATAAAATCACCGCTAGCTCATAAGCATACGTAGGATCATAAGAAACACAGTTAGGAATTAAGCCCGCTTGAATATGGCTATGACCATCCTCATGCTGAAGACCTTCACCATTAAGAGTTGTACGACCAGATGTACCACCCATAACAAAACCTTTTGCCATAGAGTCGCCAGCAGCCCAAGCAAGATCGCCAAATCTTTGGAAACCAAACATTGAATAATAAATCATGAACGGAATCATAGGCACTCTATGCACAGAATAAGATGTCGCAGCCGCTAACCATGAACTGAATCCACCCTGCTCATTTATCCCTTCTTGTAAGATTTGACCATCTGTAGATTCTTTATAGAACATTAACTGACCTTGATCTTCAGGAGTATATTGTTGACCTTTAGGATTATAAATACCCAACTGTCTAAACAATCCTTCCATACCAAAAGTACGAGACTCATCAACCGTAATAGGAACTAGATGCTTACCTAACTGCTTGTCCTTTGCCAAATTAGTTAACATACGAACAAAAGCTGTCGTTGTAGAAAAATCTCTATCTCCGCTAGACTCCAACAATGCTTTTGCAAAGTCTGTATAATGTGGAATAGGTAAAGCATCATTATTCTCAAATCTTGCTGGAATATATCCACCTAAAGATTCCCTTTTAGCCTTTAAATACTTCATTTCTGGAGAATCTTCAGCTAAAGAAAGTAGTCTATAATTTTCAACTTGCTCGTCTGTAGCAGGAATATTAAATCTATCTCTAAGATATCTTAAAGCTTCTTTATCTAATTTCTTAACGTTATGAGCAATATTTTTAGATTCACCATACTCGCCCAAACCAAAACCTTTTACTGTCATTGGTAGAATTAAAGTTGGCTTACCATTTGGCGTAACTGCTTTTTTATAAGCAGCATAAATTTTCACAGGATCATGGCCACCACGACGAAGTGCTTTCAAATCATCATCTGTCATGCCTTTTGCAAGATTCTCTAAATCTTCATCTCCACTAAATACAACTTGACGACACTCTCCGCCACCATGAGCTTTAATCGTATGGAACTGACCGTCATTTAATGAACTTAATCTATCTTGTAATTTTCTACCTGCAACAGGATCTTTAAGCAATTTATCCCAATCACCTCCCCATAGAACTTTGATAACATTCCAACCAGCACCAGTAAATACCCCTGCCAACTCTTCAACAATATTACCATTACCATTTACAAGACCATCTAATCTTTGAAGGTTACAGTTAACAACAAAAATAAGATTGTCTAAACCTTCCCTTCCTGCTCTAGTAATAGAACCAATAGATTCTGGTTCATCCATCTCACCATCACCACAGAATGCCCAAACTTTACGTCCATCTGTTTTAGCAAGACCACGAGCCTCTAAATATTTCATAAATCTAGCTTGATAAATAGCCTGCAATGGCCCAAGACCCATAGATACAGTAGGAAACTGCCAATATGTTGGCTGCAAATATGGATGTGGATAAGAAGACACCGCATTCTTAGGATCAAATGCTTGTTTTCTGAAATTCTCTAATTGCGCCTTAGTAAATCTTCCCTCTAAGTATGATCTAGCATAAATAATAGGAGATGCATGACCTTGATAAAAAATCAAATCGCCTGCTTGAGTTTCATTAGGCGCTTGGAAAAAGTGATTATATCCAACTTCATATAAAGTTAAAGCTCCAGCTCCAGTACCAATATGACCACCAATACTACTATCAATATTATTTGCTTCAGCAACTATAACAACAGAGTTCCAACGAGTAATAGACTCTATTCTCTCTTCTAAAGAAAGGTTACCAGGATAATCAGGTTGATCGCTGACATCTATAGTATTTATATACTTTCTTGTCTGTGTATTAGCATACGTATTTTGTATTCCTAATTCAGCTCCTCTATCTAATAATTTTTCAAAAAGAAATCGAGCTCTTTCAACACCCTCTCTTTGAACTACATCTTCAAAAGCTTCAAGCCATTCTTGAGTCTCTAAAGCATCTATATCATTAATCAAATCTGACATCCTTTATCCTCCGAAATAATCGAGATTATCAAAGTTTAGTAAAATCACTATTTGTTGATTATAAAATAACATCTTTACAACATCAACAAATAGCTACTATGAAAGCTATCTATTATTTTTAACTATAACAAGTAATCTAAATTATCATCATTATCAAAAACTTCTAGTATTTCATCAATACCCCTAGAAAAGCAAAACACCTTAAATGTTTCAGCTAATTTGTCTCCCAACAATAATTCTTTTAAATCTTGGGAGTATTTAGCTAAATATTTTTGATCAAGTTGCTTTCTAATTTCTAAAAAAATTTCAGAAACATTTGCTCTTTTAAGAAAATTCGCTTGCGTCATATAGCCTTCAATTTCAAATTCACAATCATTAACGGCTTCTGCCACTGATGTAAAATCAACATGTGCTGTTATATCCTGCTCACCAATATTTAGAAATGGATCATAATTAACTTTATGCCTATAATAACAAGCTAAAGTACCCATATTTCTTTCAGGCAAATAGTATAGACTCCTGTGATAACCATAGTCACATAGAAAAACGACCCCTTGTTTTAAAGTTTCTGAAATAGACTTAATCCAAGGTTTAATCCAAGTATTTAACTCACTAGTGTAGCCTTCAGAAAAAGTTATCCCATCAGCCAAAACTTTATCAATTTCAGAACTAAATCTTTTATCATTTACTGGCAAATCAATCAGCTTCAGCTCGCCTTCTGAAATACTTACTCCTTGTTGAAATATTTTCATATCACTTTTTCTAAAGATATCTACAGGCATCGCATCCAAAACCTCATTTGCAAATACAACTCCTTTAATCTGCTCTTTCGGTAATTCCGTTAACCAAATAAATTTATCTTGTAAATTTTCAGGTACACGTTCCTTAACATAAGCTTGTTGCCTAAATTTAAGGTCATTGCTTAACTCAATTATAAAATATTTTTTCGGAAGCACCTTAAGCCTATTCAACTCATTCATACAGTCGACTGCAAACTTCCCAGTTCCAGCACCAAACTCAACAATGTTAGAATCTTTACCGAGCTTTTTTAAAACATCTGCAAACTGATTAGCAAAAACAGTGGCAAAAATAGAAGTTTGAGAAGTTGCCGTTATAAAATCACCATATTCGGAAACTTTATCTTTTGATGAGGAATAATATCCTAGACCAGGATAATATAAAGCTATATTCATAAAATCTCTAAATGAAATAATTTTTTCATCAGACTTATGAATTTCTTTTTTAACGATATCTAATAAAGAGATTTCTCTCATTAATTTACTTATAAAATATATTATTTAATATAGCAATTTTAAGCTTAAGTAATTTTTTTATCAAAAAATATGTGACTTTCTATGAAAATAATATTAGAATTTTGTTTTTGATATGAATATGAAATTTGTCAAGATTAAATGTCAATAACTAACACTTATCCTATAGGTATCACAGGCGGCATAGCAAGTGGTAAGTCAACAGCTTCTGCTATACTTAAAGAAAAACTCAACTTAACTGTTGTTTGTGCAGATCAAATAAGTCGAGATATTACTAAGAAACCTACAGTAATAAAAAAAATTGCTGAACAGTTTGGTGAATCTGTAATAATTAATAAACAAGTAAATAGAGCTAAGCTTAGAGAAATTATCACAAACTCAAAAGAAGCTAAAAAATGGTTAGAAGATTATCTACATCCTGTTATTAATAGAGAACTAAGAAAACAAGTTAGAGAATCCGAAACTGAATTAACTATTGTTGACATTCCCCTTCTAAGCCCTTACAACATAAAGCATTATGACTATCTAAAAAAAGTCATTGTTGTAAAATCTGAGCTAGAAACAAGAATCAAAAGGTTAATGGATAGAGATGGTAAAAATAGACAACAAGCCGTTGCATTCATAAAACTTCAAATATCTGATGAGCAAAGAGATAAAATAGCAAGCTTCACTATTGATAATACAAACTTATCTGAAGAGGAGCTAGAAACAAAATTAAAAGACGTAATAAAAGAAATCGAAGGCTTGACTAAACAGGCTTAAATAAACTATAATAAAATCTCAATTTAAGCACCCATAGCTCAACTGGATAGAGTACTCGGCTACGAACCGAGCGGTTGGAGGTTCGAGTCCTTCTGGGTGCGCCATAAATTTCTAAACAAGAGCTTAGATTCGAGAATTTTAAATCATTTTTAATAAATATTTTATATATTATTTTTGCAACACTAGTATCTTTTTCCGCTCTTTGTAATGATGTTGATATAACAAGAGATAATATGGAATATGTGTTAACAGTAATATCTATATAGCATTTAGTTTCAACATGACTGGATTCACTATCTACATCACAAAAAAAGTGAGCCCACTACTATTTATGATAGATTAATTTTTAGAATCACTTTTATTATAAAGTTAAGTTTTTATTACTTTTTATATTTATACTTACAATTATGATGTCATTAGTAATATTTAATGTTTTAGACCGTAAGAGCTAAAAACCTTATCCGCTTTCAATTCAAGAAATTTCTTAGCTTTGATATATAGCATATAAAACTAGCATAATATTTATGTTAAAATCATTGCTTATAAAAAATAACCAAATAATAAAGATGTCTAAAAAAATTGTTCTTACTGGAATAACTCCTTCTGGCACCCCTCATTTAGGGAATTATGTTGGCGCTATTAAGCCCGCTATTGAAATGTCTAAAAGTGAAGATTTTGACTGTTTATATTTTATAGCAGATTATCATTCTCTTATAAAACTATGGGACAAAAAATTAAGACAACAATACACTCACGAAATAGCTTCAACATGGTTAGCTTTAGGCTTAGACCCAAATAAGACTACATTTTATAGACAATCTGATATTCCTGAAATTATGGAGCTTAACTGGATATTATCAACAGTTGCTTCAAAAGGTTTATTAAATAGAGCACATGCTTATAAAGCTCTAGTTGACCAAAATTTAGCTGAGGAAAATGCTGATCCAGACAAAGGAATAACTATGGGGCTTTTTAACTATCCCATACTAATGGCTGCAGATATCTTGATGTTTGATGCAGACTTAGTTCCAGTTGGAAAAGATCAATTACAACACATTGAAATAGCTAGAGATATTTGTAACCGCTTTAACCACATTTATAAAACATCTACTTTAAAAGCCCCTACATGGTTAACTGATGAAGAGAGTCAAACCATATTAGGTCTAGATGGGCGTAAAATGTCAAAGAGCTATGACAACACCATACCAATATTTTCAGCTGAGAAAAAACTTAGAAAACAGGTAATGAAAATAATTACTAACTCTCAATTGCCTGAAGAGAAAAAAGACCCAAGTAAATGTACTGTTTTTGCGATACACAAAAGTATTGCTAATCAAAGTGAAATAGCTAGCTTAGAGCAAAAATATCTAGAAGGTGGTATGGGCTGGGGCGATGCTAAACAAATCCTTTTTGAAAAAATTAATGAGTACCTTAAAGATGCTAGAGAAAAATATGATTTTTACTTTAACAATCCTAAAGAGGTAGATGACATTCTTAAACAAGGAGCTGAAAAAGCTAGAACTATTGCTAAAGCAAACTTACTAAAAGTAAAAGAAGTCGTTGGTATATAAATGAAAAATATTATCATTGCAAATTTCAGTATAAATAGTATAGCTCTCATAGAGTGGGCTAAAGATAATCTTGAAGAAGACTTTTGTGTTCTTTCAGTAAATACTGGTTTTCAAGCTGATAATTGGGATAAATACCTTACGGAAGTTTTCAATTGGTTGGAAAAAAGAAAAATAAAGCACTTTCATCTAACTGCAGAAAATGATTTCTCAACACTTGTAAAAGCTAGGAAACAATTTCCATCTCAACAATTTAGCTGGTGTGCTGGATTTTTAAAAGGCATAACCTTACTTAATAAAATTGATGAATTAGATTCCAACTGTGAAGCAACTATTCTTCTTCCTCATAGAAAAGATTTATCAAGAGCTTCAGCTTTATTAAAAGAACATATTGAAGAAGAGGAAAAATATGACTATAGAAAAATATGGTATCCTCTTATTAACTTTTCTAAAGCAGATATTAGCAACATCACTAAAGAGCTACTTTTTTGCCATAACATTGAGAGAAGTTTAGAATGTCAACCATGCATTCATATAACGAGAAATGAAGCTAGTAAAATAGCTACCAAAGATATAAAAAAAGTAATAGAATTAGAAAATGAAATTAATTCTTACATGTTTGGTGATCAGACACTGGATAACATTTTGAAGTCTGATTTTTTTAAGAAAAATAATAATATACTAGAAGAACTCTCAAAAGCTTGTAGCTGGGAGTATTCTTGCGGTCTGTAAGGAATAAAAAATGGATGCATACTTTCTCTTCAGTTTATTAACTGTAATTACTGCTTTATTAAGCTATATAAATACTAAGTTTCTAAAATTACCAAAAGCTATCGGTCTAACAATATTGTCAATAACCTTTTCATTATTATGTGTATCGCTTCTTAGTGACACAAATATGTTTGTTGTTGCAATATCAAGTTTCGATTTCCAATCTACAGTTCTACAAGGTATGATCTCATTCCTGCTTTTTGCTAATGCTTTACACTTCAATATAATTGATCTCAAAAAAGAGGTCAAAGCGATATTTGCCTTGGCAAGTATTGGATTGATTCTTTCAACATTCTTTACTGGTACTCTAATTTATTTCGTGTGTTTGTTGATAGGTGTGAAATTAAGTTTTGGTTATTGTTTAGTATTTGGTGCATTAATTTCCCCAACAGATCCAATAGCTGTAATTAGTACACTAGCAAATAACAAATCTATACCTTCAAACATTAGAACCAGAGTGGTTGGGGAAGCCCTTTTTAATGATGCTACTGGTATCGTATTATTTGTTGTTTTATCAAATATTGTATTCTTTAGCCAAGCTACTACGGTACTTCAATATCATGGCGCTGAATACATCTGGATAGTTACAAAACAAATTTTAATTGAAGCTGGTGGAGGTATTGTCTTAGGATACATATTTGCACAAGTGGCATTAATATTTTTAAAAACTAGCAATGATACAGAGGTAGCAATATTTATTACTTTAGCTGTGGCTAGTATGGGTTATTTAATAGCCCATGTTTTAAATGTATCAGGTCCAATTGCCATGGTTATTGCGGGACTATTTATTGGTAATCAACTGGTCGAATCCAAAAAATCATGTCCTGATCAGGTAAAAAAATTAGATCGCTTTTGGCTATTAATAGATAATATGCTTAACTCATTCCTCTTTATTTTAATAGGTCTAGAGTTAACTAGTATAAATTTCTCTGATAGCGCAATTATTGTAGGAATTATAGGAATATTTATTGTAACTTTTGCTAGATTCATAAGCGTTTCAATCCCAATTACGGTAGTTGATAAAACGCTTTCCAAGATTTCCACAAAAGATAATCTACTCATAAGCTGGTCTGGAATAAAGGGAGGTGTATCCCTAGCTTTAGCCTTAGCCTTACCAGATGAGGGGCACGTTATTGTAAGCATTACCTACATCGTAGTAGTTCTATCTATATTATTACAAGGATCTACACTTAAAATTGTTTTAAATAAAATCTATCCACCGAAAGTTATAAAAGCAGCTAACGATGAAATAGAAATAAAGAAACTATAATTTTCTACTCATACGAGTGATTATAGTAATTACTAAAATGAGGAGCTAATAATTTATCTATTTGAACAGCTCCTGGAGTGGAGTCAGTAGGTCTTCTTGGATTCACCCTGTCATTTATCCAGTTTTCATTCCAAAGACCTGTTGTTTTGATACATTGTTCTGCATAATCTTTTATTAAATAGCGATCCTGAATCTCTAAACATCCATTCATAAATAGATCAACATATGATTGAATAATTGGATACTCTTTTGTTGCTTCATGTATTTCTTTAGCATTAGTAGCATAGATCCAGTACTGTCCTTTAGGCAAATTTTTCAAACCTAGTGACTTAACATCTTTTGGTTCAAGTTTATATCTACAATAATCATGCTCTCTCTCATCTGCTGCTAAAACACCATCTGTATCTACAGGATAGTAAACAGCATTAAAGCTATCCCCCTCTGAAGGAACTGCCAATAAAAATGTACCCCTAAAACTTTCACTAGCTCTTAATCCCCATACTCGCTTAAAATTCTTAACCTCTACTGGATATACATTTTTTGCTTCTGGATTAGTTCTTTGTCTGGATTTATCATTTATTAAACTACCATAACCAACTATAAAGTTAGCCTGACTTTCATCAATCTTCGGATGACACTCATCTGCGATTGCGAAACTTATACCTAAAACTCCTATCAATGAACCTAATAATAGCTTTTTCATATCAAATCAACCTCAACTTATATATTCTTGTATAATAACAAACATATTCTATCCAATAAAAGATGATATGGTAAAAAATATTTTTTTTGATCTTGATGGTACTCTTATAAATTCATCCAAAGATATTACTTTAGCAATAAACAAAATGCTTGAAACACTTTCTTTACCATCAGTTGATATAAAAACTATAGAAAATATCATTGGCAAAGGCTATCCAACAACAGTTAGAAAAGTTTTATCACTTTTTATAGAAGATTCTAACCATATTGAAATACTAGCACCCAAAGCTATAAAAATAGTTTCAAAAACTTATAAACAATTAGATGGTGCTAATACAATATTATTTCCTAATGCATTAGAGATATTAAAATATTTTCAATCTAAAAATATAAAAATGGCTCTTGTAACCAATAAAGACGAAAAAGCAGCTATTAAAATTATTTCAATTTTAAAACTTTTAGATTTCTTTGAAATCACTATAGGTGGAGATTCTACCAAATACTATAAACCTCATCCATTACCACTATTACATGCTATGAAAGAATTAAATGCAAAAGCAGAAGAAAGTATCATGGTAGGAGACTCAATAAATGATTATTTATGCGCTAATGGAGCTGGAGTTAAAACAATTCTAATCTCGCATGGATATAACAATGGAGTTAACCTAAAAGATCTAAAACCATTTGCCTTCATAGATAATCTTATTGAGCTTAAAGACTTAATATGATGTTCCCATCAACTTATCATTATTTCTAGCATTATAGTTCATAATACCCATTTGCATATTGGAAGACATCAGGTGATTATAGCCAAAATTTCTACCATAGAAATCAAAATAGTTATCTGTAAATCCTGCTGGAAACTCTCCTTGTAAGGTATATGGATTACCATTTGAAACATAACCTTCCGCACTACGTTTAACATCATCTAACATCTTCTTACTTACATTAACTGTGCTAATTGTCGTGGCAGGATGATCATCCACATTTACACTTGTTACATTATTAGCTTTATTAACACCTGGTTGTTTATTTGAGAAAGTAGGTGTTCCTTTATCATCCCACTCATAAACAGTTTCTGAAAAAGAAGTTGAAAAAATCATAAACATTATCAAAAAAAATACTTTTTTCATATTTTACTTCTTAACTATAAAATTATTATTCTTACTTAATATTGCCAAAGCTTGAGCATAATCACAATCATTTAAAATCATTACTATAGCAGTTTTTACAGACTTTCCAGCTTTTTCATAAGTTTGCTCTGCAGTACTATAACTCACTCCTGTAGCTTCAATTATTATTCTTTTTGCTCTCTCTACAAGCTTATTATTACTTGGCTTTACATCTACCATTAAATTTTGATAAACCTTACCTATAGAAACCATAGATAATGTAGAAATCATATTTAATATTAGCTTTTGAGTTGTTCCCGCTTTCAATCTAGTAGATCCCGTTAAAACCTCTGGGCCAGAAATAGCCTCTATAGCTAAATTTGCTTCTTTTGAGATCTCAGCATCCCCACTACAACTTATTGCAACAGTATCCGCCCCAATGCTATTAGCATATCTAAGCCCTCCGATAACATAAGGAGTTCTACCACTTGCTGCCAATCCTATTACAACATCTTTACTATTTACATTTATGTTTTTTAAATCTTTTTCTGCGGCTTCCACAATATCTTCAACGCCCTCTTGAGCTTTTATAAATGCTTCTTCACCACCTGCAATTAGTCCAACGACAGTATTATAATCCACACCAAAGGTTGGAGGGCATTCAACAGCATCTAATATTCCCAATCGACCACTAGTACCCGCACCAATATAAATAATTCTTCCACCATTTCTAAGTGCTTTTGTTGTTTTCTCAATAGCACTCGAAATATTAACTTGCTGACTTTCTAAAGCTTTTATAACATTAACTTCTTCATCTATCATAAGTTTTACTGCTTCAAGCACACTCATTGAGTCTAAGTTCATGCTACGAATATTTCTTTTTTCTGTATTTATTTTTTCTAACATTTTAAACCTTAATTAGAGAATATTCGCACCACTCCCAAAGGATATAAATCACGAATATCTAAATATATATTTCCAAAAGAGTCATCTTCTTTGTCTTCTTTTTTATTCTCTGAGGCTATATCACCTTCCTCACTTGGCTGCTCTTCAAGAGTTGCTGCTGCTTTTTGTTTAAGTCCATTAGGTGAAATATAAACTTTCCCATAATTAGCAGAATCACCCTTATCCAACCCCATAAGAAATTGTGGAGCTAATACATCACCCTCTACATCAATTGCTCTTATTTCATTTAACTTAAAATCATTTTGATGCACTTTCTTATTTGTAAAGACGAAGTTATACCCAAATTTTGGGACCACCATCGATATTTTTTCACCAAAATAAGTTTTATCTTTTTTATCTTTTAAGTTTGCTAATCCTGCAGTATATTCATACTGATGAACTGTATCTTTATCATATACAGTAATATAACCTTTATCTGCTTGATTTTTTGAGACGATAGATGGCTTACCGAATTCTTTTGCTGCTATATATGTAGAAAGACCTCTGCCTATTTTGTAGTCACCACTATAGTTAAAATCACTTACACTAGTTAATTCAGGGCTAGAATCATACGGATAAAACAATATAGCTGTACTAGCATTTAAATTTGCTTGAAGGTCAGGAACAAGCATATAGGTTGTTTCTTCTTTTATTTCTCTATTTCTAAAACTTAAAGAATCTAAAAAACTAGCTTCATACTTTTGTTTACGAGTATCATATTTGACATTGTAAAATTCAAGCTCACTGACACTTTTACTTTTCTTTGAGCTTCCCATTTTAGTTTTTTCATTTTTTCTAGAAACTAAAAGGCTTGGTGCTTCATCAGGTTGATCATAATACCATACAGCTTGCAGAATGTTATCTTTTAAAATTCTATTTTTTACTTTCTCAAAACCATCAGGGTCACTTATCACCTGATCCCACTTCTCCAGATCAGTAGTTGTTTCCAATGGATCATCCATGAGATTTCTCAATGAAGTCGAAGTTATGAATATTTTTTCTGAATCATAAAGCGCAATAAAAATATACCACCTTCCATCTTCTAAATTCCAACCCAATAGAACTTTATACTTTTCACTCAAATCTTTTGGAGCAGTTATATCATTCGAACCAGAGCTCGTATTAAAACTTAGTGTATCTTTCTTTTTCTTTATATAACCAATATAACCTTTTTCTTCATCATCTATTTTTTTATCATCGTTAAGTCTATATTTTACTTCATTAGCATCTGTTATATTAGCTACATTAAGAAGAGGAACATTTATTGGCGTATACTCTTCATCATATTTAAGGTAAGAGTTGGTTGCCAATTTATTAAAAATAATTTTCCTTGAAAACTCTAGCTCATCTTTAAGATCATATCCTTTAAATAAAGATAAATAGCTATAATATTCTTCGCTCTGGTATAATTCAGCGTTGTTATTTTCATGGAAAAATGATTCCATTTTAGAGTCATCTACCTCAACTTTGTATATATGCCCAACCACACTATGTTCATTTGTTGTTGTAAAATCAATGTTATTAATATTTTGATTTAAATATGTCTCACCAAAAAACTCTCTTGTTTCTTGTTTCACAATACTTCTAGTAGTTAGCAATCCTATTTTAGCTGAGTACAAAAGTGCTGCAATAGTTGCCATTACAACAAATGAGAAAATCAAAGCCATAACTAAAGTGGATCCTTTTTGATCTTTATATAATCTCACTTACTACACCTTATCCAATAACACTATTTGCTCAAAATTTCTGTCTTTTATTTTAAAAGAAAATTTCAAGGCAGCTATATTTTTAGAATTAATATCAACATATGCTTCTTTTACTTTTTCCCAACTAACTTGTTGACCGTGTTTTATAAACTTCCTTGGAACATACTCTATAGTAAAGTTACTAATATCACTAACAAGCTCATAAGATGTCCCCTCATCAGACCCTTGCTTTATATATACATAAAGTGAATATATAGGCTCATTATTCTCATCTGTTTTACCTGAGTCTGCTATGTAGTAAATATCTAATGAATATTTACCAATATAATCACCAGCTTTGAAGTTTCCAGTAAGTGGCGCAGTTAAAGCTACCTCTCCTTCATTTCCAGTTGAAAATACTTTTGCTAAATCACACTCTGCTTCATTACATATCAGTAAATAGTTATCTTGAGCTATTTGTAATGTTTGCTTAACTTCCTCACTTATTTTTAAAATATTTGCCTCAGGAGCTTCAGAAAGTGTAGCATCTCCATCATCTCTTTGAAGCATTAGATAATCTGTACTTGGCTGAAAACATTTTTCTTGCTCATATCTACATGCTCCAGATTGGAGAGACTCTGGAAGACTTGAGGAAGGAACTGGAAGCTGCCCTATCGTAATGGTTCCATATTTCTTAAAGACATCAAGATAATCTCCTGTTTTATCTTCAAAGTTATGTGATAAATAACCAAACCTTAAATTAAAACCACTATTCTTTATCGTGTTATACAAAACTTGCTTAACAACTAATTGTGTTGAATTCTCTTCTTGGATTTTATTAATTCTTTTATATTCTTTTTTTATGGATATATATATTCCTATAGCCATACTCATAACTATAGCTGCCACAACCATAGCAACCATAAGCTCAACAAGAGAAAAACCTTTTAATCTACGATTTAATTTCATTTTTATTGTTATTTTTTGGCTGTTCAACCACCGTAATAGATTCTTTAATGCCTGACACTTCATCTAAAGCATAAAATCTAATTATTTGATAATTTTGTTTATTATTAATTTTAACATCTTTAAGTTGCTCTGCTTTCTTTATTTCTTGATCAGTAACATTTTTCTTTATAAAAAGAACTTCGCCATCCTTATTAAGATCAAAAATACCTGATAATCTATATTCATTCACTCTTTTATCTAATTCACCTGCTATCTGATCACGCTTATTTTCAATACTCATACTAGCTAAAATACTACCAACAATCATAATTGCAGCAGAGAAAGCAAATAATAAGATCAATGAAGCAATCAGAGCTTCAATTAAAGCCATACCTCTGTTTTTGTTTGCAGTCAATAGCTTCATGAATAAGTTAATTTAATATAAAGAAAATTATCACATATATTAAACTTTTAGTTTAGATATTTCCAGAAAGTAAACAACGAAATAATAAAGATAAATATATTAAGAAACTAAGCTTCTATAAATTGTCCAAAAGACATTAATTTTTTGTATCTAATAGAGTTTCTTTGATCTACTGATAAACCACATAAATTATTTAATTCTTTTGACAATGCTTTTTTAATATTTTCAGCAGTAGCATTAAAGTCTCTATGCGCCCCACCTAATGGTTCAGAAATAACATCATCAACAATACCTAACTCTTTCAGTCTACCTGATGTAATATTCATCATCTTAGTTACTTCAGAAGCTTTTTCTGCTGTTTTGTGTAATATTGTTGCACACCCTTCTGGAGAAATTGTTGCAAAATAACTATATTGCAACATCAGAAGTTTATCACCAACACCTATTCCTAATGCACCACCTGAACAACCTTCTCCGATGACTAGACAAATTACAGGAACTTTAAGTGCACTCATTTCGAAAAGATTTCTAGCAATAGCTTCACTCTGACCTCTTTCTTCAGCTTTAATTCCAGGATAAGCACCAGGAGTATCAATAAATGTAACTATAGGCATATTAAATTTTTCAGCCAGTTTCATTAATCTAAGAGCTTTTCTATAGCCTTCTGGATGCATCATCCCAAAATTGTGTTTAATTTTACTTTTTGTATCTCTACCTTTTTCCTGACCGATTACCATAACAGGCTTATTATTTAATTTTGCTATGCCTCCTATTACCGCAAGGTCATCACCAAAAGCCCTATCACCATGAAGCTCTTGAAAATCAGTAAACACTAAAGGTAATAAATCCTTAAAATAAGGTCTATCTGGGTGGCGCGATAATTGAACTACTTGCCAATCTGTAAGCTTAGAGTAAATAGATTCCATTAAATCTAATCTTTTTTTATTAAGCTTTTTTAATTCTGCTTCTGCTTTTTCATCCTCAAACATATGAGACAGGGAAGTTATTTTTTCTTCCACTTCTTTTATTTTAGATTCAAAGTCTAAATAATTCATTACAGTACCCCAATATCAAATAAGTTATAAAAATAAAATTCTTCTAACGATTTTAAAGTATTTTTAGCTATACCGTCAAGGTTATTTAAATAAAAGTAGGTATAAAAAATTATGCCGCCTTTATTAAAAATTAGTTTTTGCTGTAAAACCAATCTAATAATTGAAACTAACTAATGCTAAAATTAATTAAAACTTAAATATTTTAACTAAAATATTATATGCGACTAATTCAAATATTAACTTTTTTTATATCTATTTTCTGGCTACCGTCGCTATATGCCAATACCATGAAAAGCAATGACCTTATTTATCACACATCATTCCCCATAAAAGACAATGATTTAAGTATTGATCATTTTACTACAAACACAGACTCTGCAAACACTATCATTATGTCAAACATAATAGCTGGCGTGATGTATGGATATTTAATCAATAAAAAATATCCCGATATTAAATATGATGGTGATTATCTATACATCTCAATTTTAGGACGCCTTCTAGAAAAAAGTGGTCTGGAAAAACAATTAATAAATAAAGATTTTGAACTAGATGATATTGATGCGTCAATACATGAACCATCATACATGAAACAATTGTTAAACCTAGGACAAAGTGGGCCATACAAGCTTAAAGATTATGCGAAACGTTTACCTCAAAAAGATACTATAGGAGCTTTAGGGCTAAGAAACTATGATGCTATTGCAAAAGTCCTTGGATACTCTATAGAAGATCAAGACAATGGAAAACAAAGTAATAGTAAAGTTCCTGAGACTCTAGAAAATATTTATGCAAGCCCCATGATAACAGCTTTCTATAATTTCAATAAACTTAATGAAATACAAATATTATCAAGTGAAAAGGGACAAAAAGAAAATGGACAATACAAATATAACAAACAATGGAATAGATGCTTAGGAAAAATGAGAAAAAGTGAAGTTCCTAACACTTTCTTCCCAACCATTATGAATATCATCATTGATTCTGGAGCAAAAAGTTCAGTTTTAGAGCCCTACCTTAATATTTGCAATAATCATAAATTCTTAGCAAGAAGTGCATATAATGCAATGAATGACCTTACTCTTGGATCTTATGAATATCAAAAGGCTATAGGAGTAAAAAAAATAGATAATAACAATACTGATTACTATGAATATTCTAGACAAATGTCATTCTATATGAGTCAAATACTTAATGTCAGTGTAAATATGGGAAAAAACTTATATTTAGTAGATAACTTTATCATTTTTGATTTAGATAGATTAAAGCAAGTTTTTAGTATGAGCATGAGTAAACTCTCATATAAAGACAATAAAGATGTTCTACAATATATCTCTCAAGATGAAGCTAATAAAGCTTTTGATCAAGCTAAGAAATTGCTTGGATTAGCAACAACTAAAAATTTAGGCTTCTCTAATTTTTATCCCGCAAATAGAGATGGTGAGCAAAGAGGTTTAATTTATAGCTTAATATATAATTCTATTAGATATTTAGAAAAAAATAATTTGAATATAAGCTTTACAGCAGTTTCAGATAATATTATCAACAAACCATCAGTAGCTAAAAAGCCCATAAAAGAGATAGAAATTTCATATCCTGATAAACTCGGAACTTACGAAATTGGAACAACCGTCTCTTATGACAATTCTATATATACTTGTAAAATAGTTAGTTGGTGTAATCAATCTGGCTTTACACCAGGAAGTGAATATAGCAAATTTGTGTGGCAAAAAACTCTTTAGTTAACTACGAACAACCTCTTATAAAACCTATTTCATCTTTAAATTTTTATTCCAACTTAAAACTATACTATAATCATGGATAATACGTTTGTGAAAATCTTAAAGTCTAAAATGCAAAATATAGAATCGCACACCCCAATGATACAACAATATCTAAAAATAAAATCTCAGTATCCTGATATTTTATTATTTTATAGAATGGGTGATTTTTATGAACTCTTCTTTGATGATGCTAAAAAAGCTGCTGACTTATTAGACATAACTTTAACAGCACGTGGTAAATCAAATGATGAACCTATTCCAATGGCTGGAGTTCCTTACCATGCTGCAGAGGGTTATATAGCAAAAGTAATCAAGAAAGGATTAAGTATCGCCATCTGTGAACAGATTGGTGATCCTGCAACATCAAAAGGCCCTGTTGAAAGAGCTGTAACGAGAATTATAACTCCTGCGACGGTTTCTGAAGAGATGTTTTTAGACACCAATGAGGACAGTTTTTTATTAACTATATTTAAAAAAGTAAATAAATTCCATATTGGCTATGCCAACTATACTCAAGGTAAAATATTTATATTAAAGCCAGTAAATAGCTTAGCTGCACTTACAAACGAGATACTAAGACTAAATCCTAAAGAAATAATAACTAACGATATTAGTATATTTGAAGAAAACCCTACTGCTATACCATTTAAAGCCCTAGAAGAATGGGAATACAAAACTAATAATTGCAAAACTAAAATTAAAGACTCTCTTCCGATATCAGTTACTAATAAGTTTCTAGAAAATGCATCTAATGAAAAGATTATTGTTGTTGGGTCTTTACTTTCATATTTAAACAATAATGTTAAGAACTCTCCAAGTCACATACATACCATATCTGAAGCTGACTCATCCAATATTCTTAATATTGATTACAATAGTAGGATCAACTTAGAAATCGATAGTCCAAACAATAAAAATACTCTTTTACACATAATAGATAAATGCAAAACCAACGTTGGAAGTCGATTATTAAAGAACTATTTTAAAAACCCTACAAAAAATTTAGAAGAGATTGCTACAAGACACTCTATTATTAATACTTTCTTGAAAGAGAAAAAATATTCAAAAGTACAAAATATACTTCAATATACTTCTGATATTGAAAGAATTATTTCTAGAATTGCATTAGGAACAGTTAAACCTAAAGATCTTATTTCTTTAAAAGAAACTTTCGAGGTTTTACCTAATCTTAAAAAGGAATTAGATCAATTTCAAAATGAGAAAATAGAAAACATAAATCAAAAAATACATTCTCTTCAAGAGGTTTATAATAAGTTACATATTGCTATTGTAGATATTCCACCAGCAACAATTCGTGATGGCGGGATTATAAAAGATGGTTTTGATGCTGAACTTGATAAATTAAAAGGTATAAAAGAAAATGCTTATGAGTTTTTATTAAAGCTTGAACAAGAAGAAAGAAAGAAAACCAATATAAATGCCCTTAAAATTGGTTATAACAGAGTTCATGGATATTATATAGAATTTTCAAAACAATACTCTGATAAGGTGCCTAGCAACTACATTAGGCGCCAAACACTAAAAGGTAGTGAAAGGTATGTAACAGAAGAGCTGAAAAATTTTGAAAATGAGATCCTTTCCAGTAAAGAAAGAGCTTTAGCAAGAGAAAAGCATATCTATGAAAATCTACTAAAAGATGTTTTAAAATTTTATACTGAAATTCAAGAAACATCAGAACAAATTGCCCAATTAGATGTGCTTACAAATTTTGCTGAGAGGACACATACTCTTAAGCTTGTACAACCTTCTTTTAATAATTCTAATCTACTAAATTTAAAAAGAGTTAGACATCTTGCAATTGAACAAAACATTGATGAACCTTTTATTCCTAACGATACTCTTCTATCTAGAGATTCTCATACTCTTGAAATAATAACAGGTCCAAATATGGGTGGTAAATCAACATATATGAGACAGATTGCTCAACTAATATTTCTAGCACATACCGGGTGTTTTGTACCAGCTTCAAGTGCCAAAATTTGCGACATCGATGCAATATTTACTCGGGTAGGAGCTTCAGATGATATAGCAAGCGGACGATCTACATTTATGGTTGAAATGACTGAAACAGCTTACATTCTAGATAAAGCGACTAGTCAAAGTTTAGTTATAATGGATGAGATAGGTAGAGGTACAAGTACTTTTGATGGACTATCACTTGCCCAAGCATGTGCTGAAAAACTAAGCAAGATGAATTCATTTACCTTATTTGCTACTCACTACTTTGAGCTTACAGACTTAGAGAATAAACATAAAAATATAAAAAATATTCATTTTGAAGCTAACGAATATAAAGATAATATATATTTCATGCATCAAGCTAAGTCCGGTGCTGCTAAAAAATCTTATGGCATCCAAGTCGCCAAACTAGCAGGAATATCAAAAGATGTTATAAATAGTGCTGAGAAAATATTAAAAGGATTGGAAAATAAAGCTAGTTTAAAAATCATAGAAACTCCTCAAAAAAGCTTATTTCAAGAACAAGATAAAAATTCTTTAAATATAAAAAACAAACTAAAAGACATTGATATAGGAAAAATAACCCCCTTAGAAGCCTTGATTATACTAGATGAGCTCAAAAAGGATTACTCCAACTAAACGCTACATAATGATTATCTTATTTGTTATAATTATTACAACAAGTAAAATTTAATTATCAATTTTGAAGGATCTAGTTAATGGAAGATAATCAAAATCAACCGTCTTTTGTGATACAAAAAATATATACAAAAGATGTTTCTTTTGAGTCTATGAACTCGCCAGAAGTATTCAAACAACAATGGAGTCCAAATGTTGATTTCAACTTAGACATAAATTTCAAAAAATTAGATGAAAGTAATTATGAAGTTGATTTAACAATTACTGTAAATACTAAAAACAATGAAGCCAATGCCTATATCGCTGAAGTTACACAGTCTGGAATATTCACTATTACTGGAATGAGTGAGGAGCAATTAGACTCAGTATTAAACACATACTGCCCTAATACTTTATTTCCTTATTCAAAAAGAGTTTTAGACAGCTCTATTCACCGTGGCGGTTTCCTCCCTCTCAATCTCTCTCCAATAAATTTTGACGCGATATATTTACAAAAGAAAAATTCTGCTACACCAGCAGCACATTAATACTTTTTTATAGAGAGAGATTTCTAAAATGTACAATACTCAAAATAGCAAAATTAGAATATTTGGTTCTATTATGATAATAGTTGGTACCATGATTGGTGCTGGCATTTTAGCTTTACCAATTATAACTGCAAAACTGGGATTTGTACTAAGCTCTCTCATTATAATTATTATGTGGAGTATAATGACTTACACTGCTTTAGTAATCACAGATGTATCTTGCTCTATGCCTTATGGCAGTAGTTTTAAAAGCATTGCTGAACGCTATCTTGGAAAGATCGGAGGGGTTGTTGCTTCTATTTCTTTCCTTGTTCTTATGTATTGCATTAGTACTGCATATATTTCAGCTGCAGCATCTTCTTTAACATCAACATTTCCTTCACTACATGAAAATGCTTGGTCAATCATTTTTGTGTTAGTTTTTGGAAGTATTGTAGCTTTTGGAACTAGAATTGTAGATTATGCGAATAGATTCTTTATTATTTTAAAAATATTAGTTTTAATAATATTATGTTTTGTTTTGAATGATTACATTGATACTTCCAACTTATTAGCATCTCCAGTTGAATTAGGCGTTTCCTTATTAATTGCTATTCCAATTTTTGCTACTTCTTTTACATCTCATATTATCGTTCCAGCTTTATCTGACTATCTACATAAGAATCATAAAGATATGAGAAAGGTGATAATCATAGGTAGTATTATTCCATTAATATTGTATTTAATTTGGATTGTAACTATATTAGGAGTTCTTCCATTACATGGCCCAGTAAGTTTTATGCAATCAATTTTTGATACAACTCCTGTCCAAGATGCAAATATAGGTGATATTCTTAGAGCATTAGGTAGTAAGGTACATACCAAAACTACTGATATAGTTCTACATGTATTTACCTACGTTGCTATCATGACATCTTTTTTAAGTGTTAATCTATCTTTATTACACTTTAATATTGATAGCTATAATCTTGATAAATTAAAGAGCAAGTATATTACTTTAGCTATAGGAATAATTCTAACCTTCTCTGTACCGTTAATAATAAATCAGGTGAACCCAAATATATTTATATATGCTATGACTTATGTTGGAGTATGTATCGCCATATTGTTAATGATTATCCCTTCACTTATAGTTGTGAAAAAAAGCTCTTTAAAAGAAAATTTTAATTATAAAATTAGCAAAGTTAAAATACTCTGGATAATTTCCTGGATTTCTGGGATCATTGTTATACTTTGCGTTCTATTCTAAACTTTAAGATTCTGTGGATAATTTAATAACTAAATTTCTAGACGATCTAAAATATCATAAAAACTATTCTTCACGAACTATTGAAAGCTATTGTAAAGACTTGCACCAGTTAAATGTTTTTTTAAACAGCGATAACATGAAGGATACTTCATCTTCAGATATAACAAGCTGGATAAGAGACTGTCATTCTAAAGGAGATTCATCAAAAACTCTACAGAGAAAAATAAGCTCTGTTCGCAGCTTCTTTAACTTTTTAATAGATCTAAATATTATAAAAAACAATCCTACTTTTGACATAAAAGCTCCTAAGGATTCTAAAACATTACCAAAAACCGTTAATGTTGATGAACTAGCATTTCTATTAGATATAAAACCGAGCTCAAAAATAGAGGTTCGAGATATCGCTATTTTTGATATGATTTATAGTTGTGGAATAAGGTTGTCAGAGCTATCAAACTTAACTATCTCAAAAATAGATTTTTCTCAACAAAGCTTAAGAGTATTAGGAAAAGGAAATAAAGAAAGAGTTGTCTACTTTGGAGCAAAAACTAGTAATACATTAAAAAAATGGATTAACATTAGAGAAGAGTATAATCCCAAAACTGATTACTTGTTTATAAATAATAAAGGTGATCATTTATCAAATCGCTCAATACAAAAAAGATTAGAAATTTTTGCAAAAAAACATGCTAGTAAACATATTCACCCCCATATGCTTAGACACTCATTTGCCACACACCTTTTAGAATCATCTAAAGACTTGCTTGCCGTAAAAAATCTACTAGGGCACTCTGATATATCTAGTACTCAAGTATATACTCATTTAGATTTTCAGCAGCTTGCCGAAGTTTTTGATAAAACACACCCAAGAGCAAAAAAGAAATCTTGAAATGATTATAGTATTAGATAAAGAAACTCAGACCTATATAAAAAATATAAATCAAAATATAGACATTAGTATTAATAATCATTCAGAAAAATTCTTATGTTTAGAAAATGAGTTTTTAGTTTTGCACAATATGAATCAAAAATTGTCTATTGATTTTTCTAGTCCTGACATTTTAGAAAGGATCAATCCAAAAACTAAAAAATGCAATGTCATTCAAGCTGTAGAAGGCAGAAGCAAAGGCATCCTCAAAATATTAGATACAACCGCAGGGCTTGGAAGAGATGCTTTTACATTAGCATCAAGAGGCCACTCAGTAATTGCAATAGAAAAAGATACTTATATTTTTCTATTACTATATAACGCATTAGAAAGAATAAAAAAGAATACTCATCTAGAAAAAATTGCCAATCGAATAGAGTTATTAAATACTGATAGTTGTGATTTTATACTTAAAACAAATACTTCTTTTGACTGTGTATATCTAGACCCAATGTTTCCTGAAAGAAAAAAGTCAGCAAAAGTTAAAAAAGAAATGCAAATCTTTCATAAAATAGCTTTTAATGAAAACGAAAATAATTCCGAACTTTTAGAGAAAGTTTTGATTAAAAAAATAGCAAAAAAAATAATCGTTAAAAGGCCGATTAAAGCAGATTTTTTAGCGAATAAACAACCAACTTCTCAACTTAAAGGTAAAGCAAATAGATTTGATATTTACTCTATTTAAAAGATCTATTTACTTGAGTATATTTACTAACTAAAACTATTCCCGCAATAAAAAGAAATAATGCAGATAGTCCGTAACATATAGAAAATGAAGTTCCATTAACTGGCATATTTTTAGCCGCCATAGCCACTTGCCCATATGACAAAGCATAACTTATAAATACTACAGCAATCATAAGTAAACTATATATAGTTCTAAATGCTAAAAACACACAGCCTATAACAAAAATCATATAACATAGATACCCAAAACCAAAAAGCATTTCAAAAGAGAGTATTGCTGGATTTATCAATTTATAAACTGCAAATATCCATAAAGTTAATAATAAAGCTGATATTAATAAAGCTTTTATAAATATTTTTTTATTCAATCTGATGAAGTAATTATTCTTAAGCCAAATAGTTGCCACAAATAAAACTGCTAATATTTCTGCTGACAAATACACTGTTGAAAGGAGTACACTATATTTTCCATAGATATATATTTTCATTAAAGTAGGCACTAGTAGAAATAACCAACTAGAACGTTTTTCCTTCAGCAAAAGAATTGCAAATATTAATAAAAATAAATTAGCAATAGTCTCTAGAACAACATAATCTAAAGTAACCACAATTTAACCTTTAAGTACATCAATTAAGATATTTATTTTACCATTTACACTTTGTTTGTCATTACTTTAATAATATAATCACTTTTAGATTAACTTTTTTATTAGTTTTCTTAGGAACTTTATGAAAAAAATCATAATATCATTTTTTGCAACGCTAATTTTTAGCTCATTCTCATATGCTGACCCAGTTTATTCTTGGGTAAGTGAAGATGGAACTACTGTTTTTTCCGAGAAGAAACCTCCTACAAATATTGAATATAGAGAAGTTGAGGTTGGTAAGCCAACTGTTGTTGATGTACCACAACAAGCATCTAAGATAGCAAACCCTAATACAGAAAATCAAAATGTAGAGATAGATCAATCCAAATTATCTAAGTTAGAAAGCTCTCCCCAGGCAAAACAACAAAATGAAACTCTACAAAACGAATTTAATAGATACCCTATCACTATCACCTCTCCATCAGAAGGGCAAGGAATCTTCTCTAAAGAGGATGTTATAGAGATTAAAACAAGCCCTGTATTATCAAAAGATGATAAACCACAATTTATAATAGATGGAGATGTTGTTGCAGCTAAATATGCAGATGGAAAATGGACAATAGCTAGACCGATACCTGGTGAACATAAACTATCAGTTGGTGGACAAACTAAAGATGGTAAGAATATAAACTCTACAAACAATGTTTCCTTTAATGTGTTTACTGGCTGGATGACACAATCAAAAAATACTGGAAATATACCTAAAAAATCTTAACTACTCTTTATCCATTTAACTTCAATAAATCTTTCTGGATTCTTCTCTTTTAAATAGTCTAAATTTGGACATTTTGTTGTATGGATAACAACTCCTTTACCAACACTCATATAACCAGCTATATCATCATTAGGCTCTGGCTCACAACATTTAGCAAAAACATATTTCATCCCTGAATATCCTGACACTAGAATGCTTTTGGGCTTATTTGCATCAACAGACTTATCATTTTTAAAAGAAGAGCCTCTTTTGACACTTCTTTCTTCGGCTGAATAATTATCTAATATATGATTAACTAAGCTTTTTAATCTAATAGTTCCATTTTCAACACTAGCAAAAAGAGTATCTGCATCAAGCATATTAAACTTTTTCGCTACTTCAGTATAGTCCGGTTCTTTTAAATTATAACCCTTTAACTCTTTTGTTAATCGCTCTTTGCCTAGAGCTATATTATCTTCCTTATTTTGCTCATTAAACCATTTAGTCACTCTTGACCTATGCCTAGGAGAAAACAAGAATCCTTCACTTTCTAAAGCCCAGTCTTTACTTGGATTTGGTAATTTATTAGTTAATATTTCTACCTTATCACCAGTCTGTAGTTTTGTAGTTAGAGGAACTATTCTACCATTTAGCTTAGCTCCTCTAGTTCTGTGCCCAACCATAGTGTGAACAGAATAAGCAAAATCTAGAACTGTAGAACCTATTGACAAATCAACAAGCTCATTAGCTGGAGTAAATATATAAACTCTTTTATTAAGCTCTTGAGATATCGACTGTTCTTCTTGATTGATATCTTTTTCCCATGCTAATAATGATCTTAGCCATATAACTCTCGCCTCATAACTTGGATCAAACTTAACTCCCTCTTTATATCTCCAGTGAGCAGCAAAACCAAGTTCTGACTCTTCATGCATTTCTTTAGTTCTTATCTGAACTTCTAATACTTGACCATATGCATAGACAACAGTGTGTATAGACTTATAACCATTTGATTTAGGGCTTGCAATATAATCTGTAAATTCTTCAGCTATAGGCTCCCATATGTCATTAACTACAGCTAAAGCTTTATAACATTGATCAATAGAGTCAACAACAATTCTTAGAGCAGTAATATCAAACAATCTATCTAAGCCAGTGTATCCTTTATTTTTTAGTTTTTTCCAAATGCTATATATATGTTTAATTCTTCCATTTATTTCAGCATGAATATTCTGCTTATTTATAGCTATAACTAAATCTTGCCTAGCTTTTTCAAGCCTACTTTCTCTTTCTAATCTTGTTGAACCTAAAGCTTTTGCAATTTTTTTATAATCTTCCGGATTTAAAAATGAGAAAGCTCTGTCTTCCAACTCCCACTTAATTTGGAAAAGCCCTAACCTATTTGCTAACGGGGCATAAATATCTAAAGTCTCTCTAGCTATTGTTAACCTTTGTTCACTTTCTAAAGATTTTATATGTCTAATAGTGCAAAGCTTATCTACTATTTTTACTAAAACTATACGAACATCTTCTATTACAGTAAGAAGCATTTTTCTGAAAGTATCTATTTGCTCTAAGCTTATACTTTCTGAACGATACATCTTAATTGCAGTCATCTTTTTAGAGCCTTGAAGAATTTTCAAAACTGAAGTGCCGCAAGCATTTTCGACATCTTCGTCAGAAATAACAGATCTACTGTATATATCATATAAAAGCCCTGATGCTACAGAATCTTCATCAGCTTTTATTTGGAATAAGATATAAGCCATTTCTATGGCATATATGTATACATTTATTCCTGTAATATGCCTAACAGTTGGACTACTATTTTTCTTTAATAAATTGATAGCTGATTCTATGAGAAATAGCTTATCTGTTGGGAAAAAACTCTTTAGTTGAGATAAAAATAAGTCCTCATTAATATGACCATTACTATCAAGTAATTTAGAGTCTATAACTTGCATTTATTTTCTTTTCCCTTTTTAGATAAATAAAAAACAAAGTTAGTCTATAAGCCGGGTTCTGTAATAGACAGTCATTTATCTAGGCCTACTGTCACCAGTAAGCTCAAGCGACCTACCCTGCTACGATGCGAGCAACATCATAGTAGCACTATTTGGTCTTGCTTTAGATGGGGTTTACAATGCCATTGAGTGTTGCCACCAATGCGGTGCGCTCTTACCGCACCTTTTCACCCTTACCAAACTAAAAAGATTGGCGGTATATTTTCTGTTGCACTT
Source organism: Pseudofrancisella aestuarii (assembly GCF_003574475.2). NCBI lineage: Bacteria > Pseudomonadati > Pseudomonadota > Gammaproteobacteria > Thiotrichales > Francisellaceae > Pseudofrancisella > Pseudofrancisella aestuarii. Next base: position 50,036 of record NZ_QLIS02000003.1, read on the forward strand.
TCCATAGGCTCACGCCTTCCAGGTGTTATCTGGCATCCTGCTCTGTAAAGCCCGGACTTTCCTCAGTAGCAAAAGCTACCGCGACTGTCCGACTAACTTTGTATCTCTTAAAAATTAACTTAGCTTCTTCCTTAGCTCTGTTAACTCTTTCTCCACATTAGATTTTACAGAATTATATTCTTCATGCAAAGACATTATCTGCTTGCTATATGATTTCTTTGTTTCAATAACTTGTCTTTCTAAAGACATTCTATCATTAATTAGCTTTCTTCTGTGTTTAGTATATTCTTCTTGATTCTTTATTCTGTCTAGCCTGACTAACTGTATAAGTTTAAAAAGGTCTTTTATTTCATTTGTCTCTTTATTTAACTGATCGATGCTAAATTCATATTTTTTAGCAGTGAAATTCTCATCATAATCTATTTTATTAAAATCGAAATTTGGTTTTTTCATATTTAAAATTAAGCCTAATTTTGTAAGGAAATAATAAACAATTATTATAAATTATATATGCGCCAATTTACCAAATGAAACTAGTAATTGCAATGTAATAATACCAGCTCCGCTTAAGAGTATCACTAATAAATATAGCTTACTAACAAGATTATTAGTTTTATTAGCTTTTCTTAATGACCATGCCATCATAGCTGGCTGAATTATTAGTAAGAAAGCCACAAACATACTTGCATACCCTAATGCTGATATAAAACTATTAACAAAATAAATAGCAAAAAATAAAGGTGGTACTAAAGTTATGCATAAAATGAGAAGTCTCTTAGCTGTAGTTTTTGCCTCAATATTATAAAGATCTCTATTAAAAGAAAATAAAGCTAGTGCAACGCCTAGAAAAGATGTGACGATAGCAAAATTTTCAAAAAACTTAATAAATAGAATTACAGACATTTTATCTTGAGCCATATAGCCTTGAGCTAAACTACTACCATTTTCAACTAGCTCAACAAACCCGTTAGATCCGGCTAAAGGAATTGTGCCCAATGTTACAAAAACCCAAATTAAATATACTATAAATGGAGTAACTGCCCCTATACTGACTACCTTCTTAAAGACCTTGTCATTTTTATAATAATTTCTAATAGCTGGAATAACTATATGAAAACCAAAGGATGTAACTAGAATAGGAATAGCAAACCACCCATAACTAAAACCAAAATGACTTTCTTTTAAAAATGAGGATTTAACATCTGGAATAATAAATAAAACAAACATCACAAAAGCTAAAATTTTAAAAAATAGGAAAAATTTATTAACGTAAAAAGTTGCTTTTGTACCCATAAATATACAATAACCAAACATCACACAAAAAACTACTTTAGACCAGTCATTCAAACCATCACTTATAGGTTTTAAAATATAGTCCGAAAATAACTCTCCTCCCATAAATATATAGGCTGTAAGTAAAGAATATAGAAGTAGTAAGTAAAACACTAAATTGAAAGCTTTCCCCCACTTTCCAAGTAAGTTATAGGCCATAGAATCCATATCCACACCTATGGGTTGCGAAGAGCTTATTTCAACTAGAAGCATCGCAGTAGCATACATGACTATCCAAACAATAAGTAATAAGAAAACAGCGAAATAAAATCCAGTAGCTGCAACTGCGAAAGGGATTCCTAACATTCCCGCACCAATGGCAGTTCCTGCTATAATTGAAACTCCCCCAAGCTGCTTAATAAAAGAGACTTCTTGCATTAAAAATATAAAAAGCTAACACTTAATATTTTAATTTAGCACATTTTGACAATAATAAAAAATAAATCAGAGAATTAAATCTATCTATAAATTTTCTCTAATATTTCTCATTCCAAAAAATATCCAAAGAGCTAGTAATACTTGAATAATTGCTGCTGAAAGTACTACTGCATAATAAGCTTCTGAGAAAACTTTTTCCCAATGGTGATCTGAACCCAACATATGATAGAAATCATATGCTAATGTAAATGCAGTCAAAGCAAAAGCTGATGAAATCATATTACTGGAATTCTTAAGGGTATTTACACTATCTAGCTTACTTTTGTCTATAACAGTGTACATTACAGCATTAGACGAAGTTTGATACATCCCCAACACAAAGCCATATGCCATAGCCATCAAACAGAAAGTGAAATAATGGTAATGAATATCAAAAATTATGGATAAAGATAAAACAAATGCTATCCCAATAAGACCTACTATCATACAAATCTTATATCCATAATGATATATAAGCTTTTTGGTTACTTGCTTTGACACTATAGTGCCCAGCATCAGAAATACTGACATGATAGATATATAAATTGTGTTTAAATGACTTAGGTTATAAAGAACCACAGGCCAAGCAAAAAACACCCAATAAACACTTATTCTACATAGAAAGTTTGTATAAAAAGGTATTTTAAAATCATAGTTTTTAAAAATACTAAAATCTATAACGGGGTCTTTGATTTTTCTATAAACAAAAGCATACAAGGACACTGAAAGACATATACCAACAGCTAAGCTAATCTTAATCCAAACTGCCACATCTTTTAAAAGAACCTCACTTAAAATAAACAAAAATGAGATTGATAAACCAATTATTGTTAGCCCTAAAAAGTCAAACTTCCTATCTTTATTTAGTAAATTTTCTTTCGGAAAGATTTTATATAAAATAAAAATGGCAAACAGCGCAAAAGGAACTTGTAGTAAAAATGCTAATCTCCATGACTCTGGTGAGATCGAAGCGAGCATACCTCCAAGTATTTGTCCTACTACTGCCATTATTAAAGTATAGTTAGATAATGATGCTGTACCTTCTAACATATTTTCTGAAAATTTAAGATACGCTAAGCTTGCAACAGGTGCTGAAAATGCAGCAAATAAACCTTGAAAACCTCTGTATGTAAACATTTGGATATCAGATGTTGCTAAACCAGTCATCATAGAAAAAAAACCAAAACCGCTTGCCGCAAAGATTAGAGTTTTACGATAGCCTATTTTCTCTGCAATCCAAGAACTAATTGGTAAAAACATACCCATGACAATCATATATATGCTAATACCCATCTTTAAATGAACTGGCGTAACATCAAAAGTTTCAGCTATTTTGGGTAAAATATTATTCATAACTGTAGTATCAATAAGATCCATACCCATAATAGTGATAATGGCTAAAGTTACTAGTTGAATATGTGTTTTTTTCATGGAAACAGATTTATTTAAAAGAAATAATTTAACATATTAAGACTAAAGGAGAAATATTATCTTGGATTAAAATCCATCAATTCTTTCATTTTATTATAAAGCTTTTTCTTTTCATCCGTATCTGCTGCTGGTAATTTAACATCATAAACAACATAGAAATCAGCTCCTGCAAGACCTTTACCTTTTATTCTCATCTTACGTCCAGACTGAGTATTTTCTGGAACGTTCATTTTTTTCTTACCAAAAGGTGTATCTATTTCTAATGAAGTCCCTAAGGTAGCTTCCCAAGGAGTTATGTTTATATGCTCATAAATGTCATTACCTTCAACTTTATAGTTTCCGCTACTAGCTACCTCAATTTTTATAAATAAATCACCAGCAGGAGCATTTGCACCTATACCAGCTGCTCCTTTACCTTTCAAGCGAAGCTTTTTACCATTACCTATCGCTTTTGGAATAGTTACATCAACGTTTTCATGCTTAATTGATGGCGCACCATTAGCTCCAACTTCTTGATAGCTAAAGGTAACATTTTTCTTACCTCCATTTAAAGCTTCATCAACAGTCAATTTTAGAGAAATTGTTATATCCTCACCTTTTTGAGCTCTTTGACGACCACCAAAGCCACTAGCTCTGCCACCGCCTCCACCAAAAAGATCACCGAAAATATCTCCTAAATCTTCAAAATTAAAACTCTGCGAAGAACCACCTGCTCCACCGAAGCCTCCTTGGCCTCCGCCAAAGCCTCCCTGTTGTACCTTATCCCAATTATCACCATAAGAATCATAAAGCTTTCTTTTTTCTGGATCTTTTAGAACCTCATAAGCAGTTTGAATTTCTTTAAATTTATCCTCTGCCCCAGCATCTTTATTAACGTCTGGATGATACTTTTTTGCTAATCGTCTATATGCCTTTTTAAGGTCTGCCTCAGAACAACCCTTACTGACACCTAGTAATGAATAATAATCTGCCATTTATATAAACCTTTTTTAAATATTAATCTTATATGAACCTTCTCAAATATACATATAGTGTCGATATTAAGAAAAACAAGTATAAAACTGAATTTAGGCGAGTATAAATAGTAAAAATTAATGACCTTTATAAATATTTAAATTCCAATTATAATTCTGATAATTGATTTTATGAGCCTTTTGAACATACTCTTTCACTTTTGGATCTTTTGAATAATTATATATATAATCAGCCATTGACTTTTTACTTCCGAAATCAGTCTGATACCAGAAAAAAATCTTTGATATAGATAGACCAGTTCCATCAACTTTTACACCTTTAGGACTATTAATAAAATTACTAAAAGCATCATATAATTGCTTATCAATTATATTTCCCTCAAATGCTTGTGTAGATAGATTTGGACAACTAATAGATGCACAATTCAAGGTTGCATGAATACGTGGATCTTGCCATATTGGTCTTAAAATACGATGCTCTATATCATTTAAAGTAATATCTTTACCTTCTATTTTAATTACTGTTTTATCCCAAACTCCTGTAGATGCCCCAAACCATTTAGGATCAATTTGACGAATTGAAGTTATTCCTTTATTTTTTAGAATTAGATCAACCGTTAACATATTATACATATTTATCCAATATGCTAATTGCTGATTTGTGTTGTAAGACAATATATTCAACTTACTATAATCATCTATCGCTTTTTCTAAACTTTCTTGATCTTTCTGTGAAACTTGATCATATTTCACATATGTCTGTTCATCTACAGTAACAAGATATTTATTGAGAAATTGCTGCCATGGATCAAAGTCTATAACTTGTTTTGAGTCTTTATCTGAATGATCCCAATATTTCCATTCTTCTGCTTTTTGTGCCGAAAAACCCAATACAGCCCAAAAAAGTAAAATACCAGCTACAAAATATTTTCTCATTATACTCTCTCTATAGTTTTAGCATAAATAAAGCCTGCTAAAATTGCCCATGGGCAATTAAATATAATATTAGCATAAAACACTTCACTATCAGCATTTGATGCAAAAAAGCCATCTCCTGAATAAGGCATTCTTATCATATAATTAAAAAGTATAACTATTAGAGCAATAATAGCACTTTTAACCCATATATTTTTTGATAAAGGTAAAACAAAAAGGATTGCCCAAACTCCACCCCAGATCATCATGCGATAGATTTCAAACTTAAGCTCTTCTGTCAAATTTAAATTATGTGTGGTTGCTAAAATCCATAGAAGCTCAATAACTAATGCACTTACTAGCCCAGCCATATAAGCAATAAAAACTTTATTCAGATACTTTTGCATAATCTATGCTCCTAAAACCATTGAGAGTCTTATCCCTTGGCAACCTTAGCATATATCACAGCTGCCAATAATCCCCACAAATAGTTAAATATAATATTCATAAGAAAGACTTCCGTACCTGCATTAAGTGCAAAGAAACCTTGACCAGATAAAGGCATTTTCACTAAGAAGTTAAAAAATATAACTGCTAGCCCAACAATAGAGCCTTTAACCCATATATTTTTAGACAGAGGTAATGCTAATAAAATACCCCAAACTCCACCCCAGATCATTAAACGATATAGCTTAAATTTAAAATCTTCTGACATAGGAATCTGTTGCTTAGCAATAAAAGTAAAAATGTATACCAATATTAAAGCACTTATTAATCCACCCATATATGCTATAAAAACTTTATTCAAATGCTTCTGCATAAATTAGTCTCCTTCTTGACTTGAATAACAATAAAACTCATAAGCTCTATAAACTGTTGTCCACAATACTAATATAGTGAAAATCAATCCCAAATACAAAACTGTACTAGGCAAAAGAATCATTACAATAAAAAATATAAATGTCTCAGCTCTCTCCATAAGCCCTGGACTATAGTAAAAACTTTTATGACTTTGTTGTTGACTAAAAATTCCCACTAATAAAAAGCTGCTAATACAAACTATTATTGACATCATCATAAATAATCCAATCCAAGCAATATGTGGTTGATGGATAAATATAGCTATAATGATAAAAGCTTCTACAAATCTATCACTTAGAATATCTAGCATAGTACCAAATGATGATGATTTTTTTTGTATCCTAGCAACACTTCCATCTATTATGTCAAAATATCCCGAAAGTAAAAGAAAAAAGACGCTTAGATATATATCAATAAATATAAATATTGCACTTATAAAACCAAATATAAATGAAGCAATTGTTAGACTACTTGGAGAACAATATTTAGATAAAGCCATAGCTACCATATCAACAAAATATCTCTGAAACCATGGTCTAACTTTTTGCTCTATCATATTCTTTTACCAAAAATCTTTAATAAAATTCTAACTATTATTTTAACTTTTTTACTATAAAGCATAGGAGTAAAATAGCTCCCAGCAACTCTTTTGTTTAATTCACTTAGAGTTGGATAAGCCACTATGTGTGAAGTCATTTGCTTTATTTTAAATTTATTTTTAATAGCTATTGTCCATTCATTTATAAGCTCGCCAGCACTCTCTCCAACAATTGTAGCCCCAAGTATATAACCTTTTTTGTCAACAGCTACTTTCACCAAACCTTCTGTCGATAAATTAGCCTGTGCTCTATCATTACTACCATAATCAATAGTAAGAATTTTAGCACTTTGCTTCTCAGCTTCACTTATAGACATACCTGTCTGAGCTAATTCTGGAGTCGTGTAAACTACAAAAGGGAAACTCTTATAACCAACCTTTGCAGGAAGCTTAAACAACATATTCTGAATAACTATTCCTGCGTGATATCCTGCTGCATGTGTAAACTGATATGGACCAGCAATATCTCCTATAGCATAAATATTTTTATAGTTAGTTCTTAGTGATGAATCTACCGTCACACCCTTTTCTGTATGAACAATTCCAATTTCTTCAAGGTTTAATTTCTTTATGTTTGGCTCTCTACCTGTAGCTACTAGAAGATGTGTTCCAGAATAAACATTAATATCTGTTTTTACATAAATAGTGTCATTATCCTTATAAATCTCTTGTACCTTAGCGTTTGTGACAACATTTATACCTAACTCTTTAAATCCATTTAAGATTACATTTCGACAATCTGAATCTGCAAAACTTAAAATATCAGAAAAAGCTTCAACAATAGTTACCTCACAACCTAATAAAGTATGAGCCTGAGCTAGCTCTACTCCTATAGGTCCTCCACCTAAAACAATCAACTTCTGAGGTTTCTCTGATATATCAAAAATATTCTCATTTGTATAATAATTAACTTCATCCAGACCTTTTATAGGGGGCACCTTAGCTTGTGAACCTGTAGCCAAAACTATATATTTAGCTTTTATTATAGTTTCTCCAGCTTTGACTGTATATCTATCGACTAATTGGGCATACTCTTTTATTACAGTCACTCCCAAGCCTTCAAACCTTTCTACCGAATCATGAGGAGCTATTTTAGCTATAACATTCTTAACGTGCTGCTGAACCTTTTTATAATCTGGCTGAACACCATCTATCTCTATCCCAAATTTATGTGCTTTCTTTGTATGATAAATAACTCTAGAAGCTTCGATCATTGCTTTAGATGGAACACAACCATAATTTAGGCAGTCTCCACCCATTTCACCACCTTCACAAAGAACAACTTTTGCACCCATCTGTACTGCTCCGGCAGCAACAGATAACCCTCCTGAACCTCCGCCAATAACACAAATGTCTGTTTTAACTTCTTTCATAAGATTTATCTCTTGTTAATTTCTTTTTTATTACTGGAATTAAAGAAAGTAATGCTAAAGCTAAAATAGGCAAAATAAATTCTTTTTGGAAAATAATACCTAAATTCAACTCCTGCCCTTGCTTAATAGCATAGCCGAGACCTGTACCAACCCATACATAGATCACCGAACCTGGAATTATTCCTAATAATGTTCCAAAGAAAAAATCTTTTAGCTTGATATTTAAAACGCCACAAGCAATATTAATTACAAAAAAAGGAAAGATTGGCACTAGTCTTAGTACCAATAAGTAGTTAAAAGCGTTATCAGAAAATCCTTTTCTCATCTTTTCAACGCTACCTTTTGCTTTATCCTTAAGCATTTCTCCAAACGATGTTTTCACAGCTAGAAATAAAATAACTGCACCTATTGTTGCTGATGAAACAACTAATATTGAGCCAAATACGATTCCAAAAAGAAAACCTCCTAGCAGAGTCATAACAGCAGCACCTGGTATAGAAAAGGCAACAACTAAGATATAGCAAATTGAATATATCATGGAACTTAATATTAAATTCTGTGAAGTAAATTTAAGTAGGTTCTCATAGTTTTGCTTAAGAGTTTCAAGCGTTAAATATTTATAACCGCCAAGTATGAAAAACACTATCAAACCAATAACTAATATAATTATAGGAATCGATTTATACTTCTTTCTCATAGATTTTTCTCAAAGAATAAATAATTTCTTCAATTATATAGGTTATAGAGAAATATATTTAACTAAATTTATACCTGTAAACTTTTCATTCATACTCTTTAAAGAAATCCTTAGAAATATCTCTCAATAAAAAATATAATATAAAATACTTAAAAATTTATTAAGAAATTAGTTGTGTCTAACAAAGTTTATTCTTGGACTGTTATTGGTGCTGGTTGTGCAGGTATAGTTGCAATAGCAAAACTTCTTGATGAAAGAATATCTCCTAATGATATTTTATGGATAGATGAAGGTTTTAATGGTGGTGAAATAAATACCAAATGGTACGAGGTTCCAGGAAATACTATTGTTGAAACCTTAAATGATTCATTCTATAGCTTTAAATCAATTAATTATAAAGAACTTAAATCTGATCTTAAAAACCTCAATCCCAATGATGTCTGTTCATTAGGATATCTAGCAGAAGCTTTAAAAGATGCATCTAAAGAACTTTTATCCTCTGGTTTAAATACTTATAAAAGTAAAGTGATCTCTATTTGCGATAAAAGTGGAATTATTGAAATAGAAACACTTAATAAAACTTTTAAAACAGAGAAACTTATTTTAGCTACAGGAGCTAAGCAAGCCCAACAAAATACAAACAAAAAAACCTTAAATCTAGAAATTGCATTATGCCCAACAAAACTAACTCAAGAAAACTTGCAAAATAAAAAAATTGGCGTCATTGGATCATCGCATTCAGCTATTCTTGTATTAAAAAACTTAATAGATGCTAAAGCTGATAACATCGTGAATTTTTATAGAAGTTTCACAAAATATGCTATGCCTTATAATGGAAAGATAATCTATGATAATACTGGACTGAAAGGTCTAGCTGCTGCCTGGGCAAAAGAAAACTTAGAGGCCTCAAAGCATATCAAAAGAGTACATATAGAAGACTCTTCTTATGCTAAAGAATTTTCAGAATGTGATTTGCTAATTTATGCTATGGGATTTGAAAGTAGAAATATTCCTATTAATGGAGTAACTAACTATAAGCATAATCCTTATCATGGAATTATAGCTCCAAACATATACGGAATAGGAATTGCGTATCCAGAAATTGCTTGTGATGATTTTGGGTATACTGAGCAAAATGTAGGAATGCTTAAATTTGTAAAATATATAAATAAGGTTTTCCCTATATGGCAGATGTAGTTTTATATTCAAAAACCATAAAATCTCCTATTGGAAATCTTATAGCTATTGCAAATGATTCAGCTTTGTTAGCATTAGGGTTTGGAGAAAACAATATAAATCAAAAACTTGCTAAGATTGATTCAAAAGCATCGAAAATATTAGAAAAAACCAATAAAATCCTAGAGATAACTGCAAAAGAATTAGATTTATATTTTTCTGGGAACCTTAAGAAGTTTACTATCCCGTTAAAACTAAATGGTACAGAATTTCAGAAAAACGCTTGGAAACAGCTACAGCAAATACCTTATGGAAAAACTATCAGCTACTTAGATGAAGCTAAAAACATAGGAAATGAAAAAGCTTTTAGGGCAGTAGCAAATGCTAATGGCAAAAATAATATTCCCATAATAATCCCTTGCCATAGAGTAATAAATAGCAATGGTAAGCTTGGTGGCTTCACTGGTGGTATAGAAAAGAAAATATGGATCTTAAAGCACGAAAGTAAATTTATATAATAAAAACATAGCCATATATCCTAAAAATATACTTTATTATGCTGTATTATAAAGTGATTAAAATATAAAAATCTCAGAAAATGGATTTACAATATACTCTTCTAAACTTTTTTAAAGAAAATTTTAATCTAAACCATACACTCTCAATAATCCTAGTAGAAATATTCTTAATATCTTGCTTGCTTGGTATTGGTCTTATCGCATACTGGGTATTAAAGTTTATAAATTATATATATACAAAGAAATTCCTAGATCGATTTATTAGGCAAGCATCTATTGATGGTAGCTTTGAAAAAAGCCTAGTTGGAACTTTACTTAAAATAATACCGGGCATTATAGTTTTTATTGGATCTAAAGTTGTAATTTTCAATCAAGTTTCATGGACTAGAGAAGTATCTCAAATAGTTAAAAGCCTAGCTCTTCTTTACATTTTGTATATGTCACTAAAAACTGTTTTCATTATATTAGATATTTTCTGTGAATGGCTTAGAAAGAAAAATCATACTAGATACTACCTAATCAAAAGCTTCATTCAAGCTCTTAAATTAATTATTGTCTTCTTAGGAGTAATATTAGCAGTTTCAATAATTATTGAAAAATCTCCTTTAATACTACTAACAGGGCTAGGTGCCTTATCAGCAGTCTTACTTTTAATTTTTAAAGATAGTATTGTAGGTTTTGTAGCAAATATTCAGGTATCAACCTATGATACTGTTAGAGTTGGTGACTGGATAACTATTCCTAGCCATGGTGCTGATGGTACTGTATTAGATATTGCAATAAATACTGTTAAAATCCAAAATTTTGATAAAACCATAGTTTCAATACCTACTGCTGCTTTAATTAGTGGTGGTGTAAAAAACTGGCGTGGAATGCAAGAGTCTGGTGGAAGAAGGATTAAAAGAGCCCTAAAAATAGATATAAACACCATTCGCTTCTGTGATGATAAATTGATAGATAATCTTAAGCATATTGATCTATTAAAAAATTACGTAAACAATAAAGAGAATTGTAAAAATATTACAAATGCCACTTTATTTAGATACTACATAACTGAATATTTAAAAGCTTTACCAACTATAGAGCATTCTAACTTCTTAATGTTAGTAAGACACTTAGATCCTAGCGAAGTTGGTTTGCCAATTGAAATATATGCTTTCACAAATACTACTGCTTGGGCTGAGTATGAAAGCATTCAAGCAGACATTTTTGATCATCTTTTAGCTATGATTAATTTATTTGATCTGAAGATTTTTCAATTAGATGATTATAGAAAATGGAAAATTAATAGTGATAATTAAAAGTAATTAAGCAAAACACATATAAATAATATTAGCCCTACCCAGTGATTATCTGAAAAAGCCTTTATACATTTTTCTATACCTAGCTTCTTATAAATAAAATAATTATATATAAAAAATAGACTAGATAGGCCTAATCCAAAATAATAAACAATTCCATACTTACATATAACTCCTAATAAAATTAAGAAAGCTATAGATATAAAATTAAATATAAATATAAAACTAAAAACTCTTTTACCAAATAATATAGCTGATGAATTTATACCTATTTCCAGATCAAATTCTCTATCTGCTAATGCATAAACAGTATCATATGCTATGGTCCAACATATAGTAGCTACATAAAATACCCACGCTTCTATCGGTAATTTATTTTGTATAGCAGAGAAAGCCATCAATATTCCAAAGTTAAAAGCCAAACCAAGTACAAATTGAGGCAAGGCAAAAAACCTTTTACAAAATGGATATAAAATAGCTAAAAACAATGCTATAAAAGATAATATTATTGTAAATATATTCAAAAATAAGACACATACAAAAGCTACAAAAGATAAAACCAGACATAAATTTACAGCATTCCTAACTGTTAATTTACCAGTAGTTAATGGTCTAGAACTTGTCCTTGCTACATGCTTATCAAAATCTATATCAGCAATATCATTTACAATACAGCCAACTGTTCGCATCACAATTACACCAATAGCAAATATAAATAAATACTTAAATTCTGGTATACCATGAGAGGCTATCACTAAAGCTGTTAGTGTTGGCCATAGTATTAAAAGTATAGGAATTGGTCTATGCAATCTCATTAGCATCACATAAGCTTTTAAAGTCTCTTTATTTAACATTTAAACTTCTTTTTTCCACTAAATTTTTAATTCCTAAAAAATACTCTGTAATTAAAACTTTTAAATTATTTTGTTCTTTTAAAGAAAATATAGAGCTACGTGAGAAAATATAATCATTTGTTACACTTCTACTCGTTTCTTGCTGAAATTCTTTATTTGAAAGCTTCCTTACAATAAAGTCACTTCTTAAAAAGTTATCATTATTATACAAAAAGCTCTCGCCTATTGGATTCTCTCCTAAAGATTCAAATCTTTCTTTAAAAAAAATATACGTATCTACAGGAACAATCGTTCTTGCATACACTAATTCTTTTTCATCTGAATTTAAACTAATTTTTCTTACTATGCTATTATCTTTATTCAGCAAATTACGCTCAAAGCTATTTAAATCTTCTAACTCTTGAGAATATTTCGTAAGAGTAATTTCACTATAATATTTTTTTAAAGCTATTGTTAAATGTTTAGCGTCTCTTAACCAAAATGCATAATTTTTTTCATCTATATTTGTTAGTATTTCCATCTCACCAAAAATTATTTTAACTGCTTAATTGTTTAAAAAACAATTCCTAAAAGCTATTATTGATAACAATTATACACATATATACTAATTTTTATATTAAACAAGGAGTCGAAATGAGACCTAGTGGTAGAAATAATGACCAACTAAGGAATTTAAAAATTATACATAATTTCACTAAACATGCTGAAGGTTCAATATTAATAGAATTTGGCGATACCAAAGTACTATGTACAGCCTCTGTAACAGAAGGTGTACCAAAATTTAAAAAAGACTCAGGAGAAGGTTGGTTAACTGCTGAATATGGTATGCTTCCTCGATCAACGCACACAAGAATGGATAGAGAAGCTGCTCGTGGTAAACAATCAGGAAGAACTCAAGAAATACAAAGACTTATTGGTCGAGCTCTTAGAGCTAGTGTTGATCTAACTCAAATACCAGAATATACAATAAAAGTAGACTGTGACGTTATACAAGCTGATGGAGGAACGCGTACAGCATCTATTACAGGAGCATCATTAGCAATCAAAGATGCTGTTGAATATATGAAAGAAAAAAATATGATTCCTGCTGAAGCTAAACCTTTAAAAGCACAGGTAGCTGCTATTTCTGTTGGAATATATAATGATAATCCTGTATTAGATTTAGACTATGCTGAAGATTCTAATGCTGAAACTGATATGAACGTCGTAATGAATTCAAATGGTGGTTTAATTGAAATTCAAGGTACAGCAGAAGGTAAAGATTTTTCTGAAGAAGAATTTGCTAAAATGCTTACTCTTGCTAAAAAAGGAATAAAGGAAATTTTTGAAAACTTATTCTAAATCTTACTAACTCTATCATTTATCTTTGCTAAAAGATCAAAATCCTTACTTTTTAATTCGATTAAGAATTCTTGTAAAGGTTCACTTTTAGCAAATTGTAGTCTTTGCTCTAACTGTTTTATTTGCTCTACAACATCATTTCTTTCTTCATATAATGAGGCTAAATCACTATCTGCATGTCTTAGAAAATTACTTACAGAGCTTTCTTTCTTAGCTTGAAGTTTATTTTTTAAGTTATTGCTTGATGTAACTGCTCTATTTGTTGTTAAAGTCTTTCTTGCTGATAATGATAACTTTTTTCTTGGCTGTTCTTGTTCTGACATTGATACCACTTATTATTTTTTATTTATCTTATTTACCGGAAAAATCATAAAGATTTTGAGCGAGTGCACTTTTGAAATTATATTACATTTGAAGTGAATTTTATAGACTCTAGAAAAATCTTTACTTAAGTAATTTTATTAGGAGTCACTTTTAATGAATCTAAATCAATCAAAGCACCATAACTATCATCTTTGCCAGCCTCTCTTAATGTCAAAGTTTTACCAGATGCATTAGTATTAGTTAAATCAATATTAATACTTTGCCATCCTTTTGAGAAGCTATCATGTTTATAAACTAGCTCATCTCCAAGATAAACTTCAAAATTACTTGAATCATCTCCTGTTCTTGAATAATAATCAAAAGACATACTCATACTATCAAAACCTTTAGATGCTAAATCATGAGAAAAATCTACAATTTCATTTTTATCACCATCTAGCTCAGCAACATTTGGACGAGCATCATCAATATTCTCAAAATCATTCCAAATTTCTATTTCTTCATCCCCTCCAGTAATATACCATTTTCCAAGAAAGTCACTATCCGTATTTACTTTACCCCAACCATTCTCATCAACAGGCATATCATCATACTGAAAATTATCTTCGCTGAAAATCATATTATTCTCTTTTAGAATTCTAAAGAAAGTTGCTCCTCCTAATATACAATGGCTAGGAAGGTCAGACTGAGTTAGGCCATCTCCGGCAACAATACAACGCCACCTTACAGAATCCTCTGGTACATCTTCAGGACGTACCATGATCTCTCCATATCCATTAATTATACCACTTCCAGTTGTGCCAATATCTTTAGTCAAAGCTGCATATTCATTAAGCGCGTCATTGCCATTAAGATAATAAAAATCATGACCATTTCTTTTAAGATCATATATTTCTTTTGCTTTAGCCGTCTGCACAGAAACTTCTGCTGCTATTTTTGTTCTTAGCACGTAGTTAGAATAGGCTGAAGTGGCTATTGTAGCTATTATAGCTACAATAGCTACTGAAACCATAAGCTCTATTAGAGTAAATCCATCATCTTTTTTGAAGCATCTATTATTCATAATCACGAACCTTTAGCACTTACACCTATAGACTGCAATCTATTCTCTAAGCTTGGATGTGTAGAAAACATATCTGACATATCACCACCACTAAAACCCACACTTAATGGATCATAAATATAAGAAGCTCTACGAAGATTTTCATTTTTATTATGTTTATACTCATTTTGTGCTTCAGGAGTGGTGCTGTCTTTTGATATCTTCATCAATGCACTTGCCATAGGCATATTTGTCCGCATTAATTCTACAGCTCCCGCATCTGCCATATACTCTCTTGTCCGACTTAAGAATAGCATCATAAATATAGTAAATATTTGCAAAACATATCTTAAAATAATAATTATTAAGAAAAATACTGCAGCATTATTATTACGATTATTACTACTTCTATTATTTCCAGAGAAAAGCACTGAATAAAATAGGAAATCCATGATGATAAGCATCATATTAGATAAAACCATAGTAAAAAGGTTTAGTTTAATATCTTGATTTCTGATATGAGTTAGTTCATGTGCCATAACAGCCTGTAATTCATCTCTAGTTAAACTTTGAGCTAACTTAGCAGTTATTGCAACCATTGCTGATTTCTCTGAATATCCTGACGCAAAAGCATTCATATAGTTTGCATTAATAAGAAATACTTTTGGCATATATCTCATGCCTGCAGCAACTTTCATTTCCTCAACAACATTATAAACTCTACGAGCTAAAGGATCATTATTATCTGCTGTTATTTCCTGATAGTCAGTACCAGAAAGCATAATTTTATCATACATTGCAAAGGTAATATAAAGCCAAATAATCGTTATAGCGGAAATTATAATAGTTGCATAAGGGATAATTTTGAATGTTGCAAGCCATACAAAGACCTGACCTATAGAAAGCTGCTGGTGATAATACTGATAATATGCATTTGCTAATTCACTATATCTATAAACAGTATCTACAAATATACCCAGTAAAAAGAAAACAATTAGAAATACTGCTATAACTAAATATGTCTTTTGCGTGTTTTTACGTACTACTTCTCTCCAATTTGCTGAGCCGTAGTGTAAATTTTCACTCATCTATAGCTCCACTCTTGCTTCTTCTAATTGAGCTTTCTTTTCTTCAGAAATATTCCAATAAATAAAATTCTCATCTAACTTCTTAAAGAAACTTACTACTACTCCAGCAAAAAATGATTTCTTATGGGCATTATATCTTTCTATAGAATCATTAAGCGCTTGCTTAGCAAAAGCTAATTTATTCTCAGTCGAAGTTATTTCTTCTTGTAATTGAATAACATTCTGATTAGCTTTTAATTCTGGATAGTTCTCAAATTGAACATTTATGCCTCTAGCAAATTCTGAAATTTTATTTTCAGCATCAATTCTTTCTTGTACGTCGCCATTTTCTTTTGCCACATTTGCTTTATTTCTTAAAGCTACTACTTGTTTTAATGTAGTTTGCTCATAATCCATATATTTTTTAACCACATTCACTAAGGAGTCAAAAACTTTAGCACGACGGTCAAGTTGCACATCAATTTGTTTTTCTGAATTTTTAACTGTTTCTATTTCAGCAATTAACTTGTTATAAGTCATAACCACATATACACAGATAGCAGCTATCACTAATAATAAAATTACTCCAAATGTCATTAGTCATTCCCCTTTACTCAAAAATATAAATTTACTTAATATAATTTATATGCTCTTTAGCATACTTTTTCAAGGATAATTGAATAAAACTAGACTGAATGAATAAAATCAGAAAATGCTTTAGTAAGATTTGTATGATATTTTTTCTTATTGAGAAGTAAATAAAACTCTCTACTTAGATCTAACTCTTCTACTTTTAAAATTTTGAATTTTTGTATATCTGGAGACCCTTCGACAATCGCCTCTGATAAACACGCAAGTGAATCACTGTGTGAAACATATTGCTTTATCGCTTCAGAATTATTTAACACCATTAATTGCTTCAAATTTTTAGCATCCTTACCAAGTTCTTTATAAAAAATATCAAATGTTCCTGAACCAGCTTCTCTTGTTACCCATTCATATTTAAGAATATCTTTTATTGAGACTTTTTTCTTTTTTGCTAAAGGATGATTAATAGAACAAAAGACTTTTAAGTTATCTTTTCTCCATAATTCCACATCTAATACCTGACTATCACAAGCACCTTCTACAAAACCAATATCACACCCAAGCATTTCTACTTGATGGATAATTTCTTTTGTATTTCCGTTAATAATTTCTAACTCTACATCTGGGTATTTTTGCTTGAACTGGGCTAAGTATTTAGGTAAAACGTAACTTGCAAGAGTTGTACTAGCGCCAACTATAAGTTTTCCAGATAAATGCTCATTATCAACAGCAAATGATTCAAACTCACTGACTTCATCTAAAATGCGAATTGCTTTTGCTAACAGATTCTGACCATTATCATTTAGTTTCATCCTTTTTCCAACTCTATCAAATAAAGTTGTATCTAGCATACTTTCTAGTTGGGATAAGGACATACTTGCAGCAGCTTGTGAAATAAAACACTTTTCTGCACCAAGGCTAATAGATTCTGACTTAGCAGTATTAACAAAAACTTGTAGTTGCTTAAGAGTTATTTTCATAAATTATCTTGTTATATTTAACATCTTATTAGTTAAATAAGAATCAAAACCAATAATTAATATCATTTTAACTTATATATCTTATAAAAAATATCTATTTAACCTTTTATCATTTACAGATAATATAAATACCTTGATTAATTTTATTTGTATATATTTATGGATTACTTACTAATATTCTTATGCCTGGGGTTTCTTACTAGCCTCCTTGCAAGAATAATTGGTATTAAAGGAGATGTAATCTTAATATTACTTTTAATATTAATTATCGCAGATGATGGTTGTATTATAAATCACAACTATAGTGATATAGCAGTTAATACATCTCTAATTATAATACTATTTAGCTCTTTAATTAGCATAATAAATTTACATAAATCAAAAAGTTTAAACTGGATACTCGTAACAAATATTATTCCAGCTACTTTTATAGGTGCTGTAACTAGCTTTGTTTTTTCTGATGGAATTCAAATGATAGATGCTGCAGCTATTAGTGGAAGTGTACTTCTTTTTCTGACCATATTAACTATCTACAATTTAATAAAACTCTCTCAAACAAATAGTCCTCTAAATAAAAATCTAGTATTTAGTTTATTTAAACTTAATAGCAGCAAAATTCTAAATGTAATGATGTTTTCTGCTTTAGCTATTTCAGTAGCACTAATAAGTTTAGCTTTAATTAATGATTATCAAAGCTACTCCTTATATTCTTCAGCTTGGGCTATAAAGTGGCTTGCAATCTTATGCATTCTACCAATAAAGCTATTCAGCTCATATTTGGGTTCAAAATATTTGCATAAGTTATCTAGCACATATTCAAAATTTTTATTTGCTGGAGTATTAAGTATTATAGGCTCTACTTTATTATTTATTTAATCTTCAGTAATCTTAGTGCATTCATAATTACAATAAATGTTGCCCCCATATCAGCTACTATTGCCATCCACAAAGTAGCCACACCCGCTATAGCAAGAGTTATAAATAAAGCCTTTATGATTATTGCAAAGATAATATTTTGCTTAATAATTTTTACTGTTCTTTTTGAATGTTTAATTAGCCAAGGTAACTTACTTACATCATCTGACATAAGAGCTATATCCGCTGTTTCTATAGCAATATCACTTCCTATTACTCCCATAGCAATACCTAAATTAGATCTTGCCAAAGCTGGTGCATCATTTATACCATCACCCACCATTGCAACTTCTTTATACTTTTCAACTAGCTCTTCTACTTTCGAAACTTTATTTTCTGGTAATAATTCAGCATAGACTTTATCTATCCCACTTTTTTTACCAAGAGCTTTTGCCGTACCGGAATTATCACCTGTCAGCATAACCGTTTGTTCTATACCTAATTCTCTCAAATTATTTAAAATTACTTGGATATTCTCTTTTAGAGCATCTTGAACAGCTATTATTCCAACTATTTCCTGATCATCTCCCACAAAAATCAAGGTATGTCCCAAATTTTCTAACTCAACAGCTTTTTCATGCATTGAACTATTTCCACACAATTGTTTTTCATGGCTAAACACATGGCTACCAAGCCAATACTCTTTTCCTTCTACTTTTCCAGAAACACCTTTACCTCTAATAACTTGAGTATCATCACTATCTACTAATCCTATATTATGTTCTTTGGAATAGTTTAAAATAGCTTCAGCAATAGGATGATCAGTATTTTTTTCTAGGCTTCCAGCAATTTTAATAAGCTCTTCTTCTGATATATTATTAGTTATAACTTCTCTAACACTTGGCTTACCTTGTGTTAAAGTTCCCGTCTTATCAAAAGCTATAGCTTTTAATTTTGCTGGAATCTCAATAAAGGTTCCCCCTTTAATTAATACACCATTTCTAGCAGCACTAGCTAAAGATGAAACAATTGATATTGGGGTAGAAATAACCAGTGCACATGGACATGCTATAACTAAAATAACTAAAGCTTCATAAATCCAGCTCAGCCAAGCCCTTCCAAAAAATAATGGAGGTACAATAGCTATTAAGATAGCTAAAATTAACATAGCTGGTGTATATCTTCGAGCAAAGCGATCAACCCATTTTTCTGACTGTGAACGTTTTGACTGTGCATGCTCTATAGCTTGGATAATTTTAGCTACAGAAGAGTCTTCTGCTGTTTTTGTAGTTTTTATTTCTATAGTTGCATTACCATTTATACTTCCAGCAAAAACTATATCACCTACTTGTTTTTGTATTGGCATTGACTCACCAGTTATAGGTGCCTGATTTAAGAAACTACTACCTTTTATAATTTCACCGTCTAAAGCTACCCTTTCACCCGGTTTAATAAGAACTCTTCGTCCTATGTTAATTTCTGAAATAGGTTTTTCTTCAAACTCTTTATCATGAGTACAATAAACTAAAGCTTTATCTGGAGTTAAAGTCATTAATTTTGTGATAGCTGATCTAGCATTACCCACACTCCAAGATTCTAAAGATAGAGAAAATGCAAATAAGAAACTTACTATCGCTGCTTCAAACCATTGACCAATTGCTACTGCACAGACTATAGCTATAACCATTAATAAATTCATATCAGCATCAAGCCTTTTCAAGGCTGCCCATGCTTTAGGAAAAACAAACCAACTCCCTGAAATTATCGCTAATAAATAAAATACTTGTGAAACTATTGGAAAAACTTCCGTAGTACTTGATTCACCAACAATTAAAGCATGAATAAAACCATGTAAAAATCCGTGATATAAATATGCAGTTACTATAAACAATCCACTAAGTAATGTTGTTATTAAACGTAGATGACGCCTCCAAAAGCTCTGATTTTCATCATTATTTTTAATGTACTCACTCCATGTTGTAGCTTTCAACCCAGACTTTTTAATTAACGTTACTATTTCTTTAACTGAAATTTGATTATCTGCTGATTGCTCGATAAGTAACTTACCATTTAAAAGATCAAATTGAAGATGATCTTCTGAAACATTTTTTATAAGTGCTTTTTTTATTATGCTAACCTCTTCAACACAGTCTAAACCATAGACTTTAAAGCTTAAATAATTTTTAGTTTCACTCATATTGAAACTCCTTCTTTAGCGTGTATTTCTGGAAGATGCTCTAGACTCTGTTCAACCATTTCTTTAATCAGTTTTAAATCTTGCTTCACAGTAGCATCATCTTTTAGTGCTTCTAGAAGCCACTTTAACTCTTCTTTATATATAGAGTTAAAGTAGAAATAGTGGAATCGTCCCTGCTTTCTCTTATGGATAAGTTTATTACGTCTTAAAATGTCAAGATGCTTTGATAATGTAGAGTTAGCTAGTTTAAAAATATGTGCCAAATGACATAAACAAAGCTCATGATGATAAATGACCATTAAAACTCTAATTCTAGTCTCATCCCCTAAAGCTTTTTGAAAATCTACGATATCTGCTAGTTTCATATTAATCTCTCAATATGTTTCGTTATTTAGCGAAATATAGTTATATAATAAAAAAATTAAAGTTAAACTTCAATTTTTATAGCAACTTTTTATTTACTTCTCTCAAAGCGAAATATACAATCCTCTCACCTTGATCATAAACCAAGCAAAGAATAGAAAATGATCAAAACACTCCTTAAATTTCTAACAATTACTCTAATATTTATGAATTATGCATACTCATATCAGAATTTTGCTGATAAAAAAATGATTGAACAAGTTGTAAAAACCTTTGATCTACCATCAGATAAAAATATAACTATGCTGAATATCCAAGACTATCAACAAACAACTGATTATACTTGTGGGCCTGCTGCTATTATGACTTTAATGCACTATTACGGTTTATTAAAAGATTCAGACATGAATAAAGAAACTGAGATAAAAATAGCTGAAGAGTTAAAGATAGATAATGACTATGGTACGACTCCTGAAAACATGGCAAATTGGTTAAAAACCCATGGTCTTGAGGTTGAGCAAGGAACTAATGGCAATATACAAATGTTAGTAGATAATCTTAATAAAGGTATACCAACGCTTGTTGATTGGATTGATTGGGGTGGACACTGGGTTTTAGTAACTGGCTACCAAAAATTAGGGAACTCTGTTGATGATGATAAAGACTTAATTTTCTTCACAGATCCCGCAGTTCATTTTAATAATGTAAAAACTATTTATGGCCTTACTGCAATAAATCCAGATCGTTTCCAAGCCATGTGGTTTGATTCAAAACAAGTTCCGGGAATTTATATAACTGTATATAAAAAAGACTAATAATTTTAAATACATTTTAGTAATAAAAACTATCTTTAATTTTTTTTGTAGCCAACATATTTGATACAATGTTGATATAGATATGATTACTGGCTATATAAAATGAAAAAAAATATTTTAGTCTTAGGTGCTGGCTCATGGGGAACAGCTCTTGCTTTACAACTTGCCTATGCTGGCCATAAAGTTCATATAAGCTCTTGGAGAAAAGAGCATAATGAACAAATGTTAGCCAATAGAAATAATGCCAAATATATTCCTAGTATCGAAAAGTTTCCAAATAATTTAGAAGCTATAATTGATTGGAAATCATCTATTAATGATTTTGATGAAATACTCATAGCAGCTCCTAGTTCAGGATTTAAAAGCACTCTACAAGAGTTAAAAGGTTTTATTAAACCTCATCAAGGGATTATCTCTGCAACAAAAGGTTTTTGTCATCAAAGCTATAAACTTCTTAATGAAATCGCAAAAGAGTTTTTACCTGATACTAATTTTGCCATTTTAACCGGCCCAAGCTTTGCAAAGGAAGTAGCAAATAAACTTCCAACTGCTGTAGTTATCGCATCAGAAGATATAGAATATGCTAAAAAAATCCAGAAACTTTTTAGTTCTGAAACTTTTAGATGCTATACAACTTTAGACATTATTGGCGCTCAAGTTGGTGGCGCTGTAAAAAACGTACTAGCGATAGCTGCTGGTATATCAGCTGGGATGAATTTTGGCGTTAATGCTCATGCGGCACTTATAACTAGGGGATTAGCAGAGATGAAAAGACTTGGTTTAAAACTAGGCGCTAAGGAGGAAACTTTCCTTGGGCTTAGCTGTCTTGGTGATCTTTTGTTGACATGCTCTGATAATCAATCAAGAAATAGAAGATTTGGTTTATATGTTGGCCAAGGCCATAAAATAGAAGAAGCCTTAGCAATGGTTAATAACGTTGTAGAAGGATACTCAACTGCTGAAGTTGTATACCAATTAGCTAAGATAAATAATGTTGAAATGCCAATTGCTACAGCTACTTATAGAGCTTTATATAATAAAGAAGATCCTAAAACTATTGTAAAAGAATTAATGTTAAGAGAATTAAAATCTGAATAGATTTATATTATTTATTCATCACCAGCAACTTTTTTAGGCACATAGTCTTTTAAATTGACTTCCTGCATTTCAATTTTTGTATTATATGCATAATCTCCTACTTTAGTAAAAATTGGAGCCATTTGAGAATTCTCCCATAACTCACTATCTTTAACATAATCAATAGAACTAATTGTTGAGCATATTATTGAGAATATTAAAACATATTTAATAATTGCAATAAAAAGAGCAAAGAGAGTATTTCCTATACCTTCTTTTTCTTTGTTATTTTTCATGAAAATTTTCATAATCCCAAAAATTATTAAATATGCACATATTAAAACGAATAAAAAAGAGACTACATACGCTACACCAGGATCGTCTATTATTGAGCTCATAAAACCATCTCTAATCTTTACAGCAAGTAGCCCAGCTGCAAGCACCGCAAAGATCATCAACACAAATGAAACTATATTTTTAAATAAGCCCTTAACTGCTGAAAATAGGCTCAAAATAAAAATAGCTATTATCATAGCTATATCTAGGAAATTTAAACTCTCAAGAAACTCCATTTTTACACCTACTTTAATATTTCTTTTAACTGATTCAAGTTAGTTATAGTAATTAAATCTATACCTTCTAATTCTAATACTTTTGTCACATTTGCTTTAGGCACAATTATTTTTTTAAAACCATGCTTTCTAGCTTCATTTATCCTCTCTATACCATATGGAATAGGTCTTATTTCTCCTGAAAGTCCAACCTCGCCTATGATCATCATATCTTTAGGTATTTCAATCTCCTTGATACTTGAATAAATAATTAAAACTAATGCTAAATCTATACTAGTTTCAGCTATTTTAATACCGCCAACTACATTTATAAATACATCTTTATCATATAAATCAATATGCATATATCTTTGGATAATTGCTAAAATCATGGCTAACCTATTTGTATCAATGCCAACACATAACCTTCTTGGTGGCTGATTTATATTTTTATCAACTACTAAAGATTGTAGCTCTACAAGCAAAGGTCTAGTTCCCTCCCAAACTGAAACTATAGCACTTCCTATTAGATTAGTTCTTCCATTATTAAGAAATATTGCTGATGGGTTTTTAACCTCTTTCATACCCATATCTGTCATTGCAAAGACACCTATCTCATTGACAGCACCAAATCTATTTTTCAATGCTCGCATAAGGCGATACCTACCATTATCTTGAGCTTCTAAAAATATAACAGCATCAACTATATGCTCTAATACCCTAGGCCCAGCAACCTCTCCAGATTTTGTAACGTGCCCTACTAAAAAAACTGCTATTTCGTTTTGCTTAGCTACCTGAGTAATATAGGCCGAAGATTCTCTAACTTGGGAAACACCTCCAACCATTGACTGAAGCTCTGGATTATATATAGTCTGAATTGAATCTATAACAACAACTTCAGGCCTCTCAGTAACTAAATAATTAGCTATTATTTCAACATTAGTTTCGCACATAACAAGTAAATTATCTGAAGGAAGCTTAAGTCTCCTAGCTCTTAAAGCTATTTGCTCCAAAGATTCCTCACCACTTACATAAAGTACTTTTTTTTCTTGAGATAAATGAGCCATCACTTGTAGTAATATAGATGATTTGCCTATTCCTGGATCACCTCCCACCAAAGATACAGAGCCTCTAACGATCCCACCACCTAGAACTCTATCAAATTCTTTAATATGAGTAAGAATTCTAGATTTGTTTTCATTTGTGATCTTATCTAAAGTTACTGCTTTTGAAATATTTCCAGAAAACCCTTTTCGGGAAACACTATTAGATTTATTCTCTTTTACCTGAATTTCTTCAACTAAAGTATTCCACTCCCCACAATTATGGCATTGACCTTGCCACCTAGGAGAATCCATACCACAATTTTGACATATAAAGACTATCTTTTGTTTAGCCATTTATTGCTTCTTCCCTTTATATCCCAATAAATATCTAGAAATTACTTTTTCTGTTTCTGATGCATTAGGACCTATAAGCTGAACCCAATATTTATGAGCATCCTCATCATCTTGTTCTATAGCTCTGACACTTTTAGGAAGCACAGAAATCACTCTAGCCTCACAACCTACTTGCTCATGAAGTTCTGTTAAGGTAACAGATATTCTAACTATGCTATCTAATTCTAAAATTTTATTACTTTTTATTTCAATCCCGCCATCTTTAATAGCCTTTAAATACTTAGCATGGGCATCTTCTCTATTTTCAAAAATATAATTAACTTCTAACTGAATATCTTCTTCTTCATAGTCATATCCTGAATATCCTTCTGCGATAGAAGATTCTTCTTTTGATAAGCTATCCTCTTGTTCAGCGATTTCTTCTTGTAGCTCATTTTCTAATATTTCTTCTTCCATGAAGTCACTTTTAATATCAGATACTTCGCCTAAATCTATCTCAATAACATTTACAGGTTCATCTGTATCTTCATCACTATCAACTTCATTATTTTCTATATACTCAGGCTCCACATCTAAGTCATTTTCAAGCCCTTCTTTTTCAAGAAAATCATCATCCCTAATATCTTCTAACTTTGAATGTTTTTTCTTTGAGAGGCCTAATAAATCTTTATCTGTTGTTCCTTTCTTAGAATCTGAACTGCCCTTCTTGGATGAGCCTTGCCTTAATAAATCTAACCTACTCATTTACTTCTCTTTGTCCTTTTCACAATCTTAAAAATACAAAAAACAATGGTGGATATAAATAGCAAAATAACAAATGAAATAAATTTATGCTCTTTTATCCATTTTCCTAAATGAAAATGAGAAAAAGCTCTTAAAACTGCATGGCCAGAAAAATATCCTATTGTTATATAAATAAAAGACCACACAAAACTGCTTAGGAAATCAAAAGCAAAAAATTTTAATCTTTTAATCTTACTTATCCCTACCACAAAAATAGTGATAGTCCTTAACCCATATAAAAACCTAATGCTTAAAATAGCCCAATAATCATATTTATCTAATAACCTTAAAGATTTATTTACTTTTTCATTCCATGATGGACGTTTAAGTAATATTTTTTCTCCAGCTATTCTAGAAATAGTAAAAACTGTATTATCATGTAGCACCGCACCTAATCCTGATGCTAAAATTACTAAAGGATAATGAAGTAAGCCAACAGCTGTCGCTATCCCAACAACTATTAAGAAAATCTCACCCTCAACCATAACTCCAATAAAAACGGCTAAATATCCCCAGTGAACAATCATATCCCAGAATTCGTGGCTCATTACTTCTCCCTATCCACTTTAAAGGTTATTGTAACTTTTAGTTATTAAAAACTCATCCATTAGCACTAAAGCTAACATTGCTTCGGCAACTGGTACCCCTCTAATACCTACACAAGGATCATGACGACCTTTAGTTATTAAAGTAGTATTTTCTCCATGAATATCTATGGTTCGACCGAGCTGTAATATACTTGATGTTGGTTTAAAGGCCATTTTAACAACAATATCTTGACCAGAAGATATCCCTCCAAGGGTTCCTCCTGAGTGATTTGATAAAAATCCATCTTCCTTTGTAATTTCATCACGATGCTGACTGCCTTTCTGAGATACGACATCAAAACCATCTCCGATAGAAACTGCTTTAACTGCATTTATCGATAACATGGCATAAGCTATTATCGCATCTAATCTATCAAAAACTGGGCGACCCAAACCAGCTTCAACTCCAGTTGCAATTACTGTAACTTCTGCACCTATTGAATCGCCTTCTTTGCGAATTCTATGAATCAGCTCTTGACACTTAGGCACAGCATTTTCATCTGCTAGGAAAAAAGGGTTTTGAGATATAAAATTTCTATCTTTAAGCTCTGCCTTTACATCACCAATTTGTGAACAATAACCAAAAATATCTATACCATGGGCTTTTAATATCTTTTTAGCAATAGCTCCTGCAGCAACTCGCATAGCAGTTTCTCTAGCTGATGACCTGCCACCGCCACGATAATCTCTTATTCCATATTTTTTAAAATATGTATAATCTGCATGACCTGGTCTAAACTTATCTTTTATATCACCATAATCTTTAGATTTCTGATCTTGGTTTTTTATTACTAAGCCGATTGGTGTACCAGTAGTTTTACCCTCAAAAACTCCAGATATTATTTTAACTTCATCTGGCTCTTTTCTTTGAGTTGTATATTTTGATTGCCCTGGCTTTCTACGATCTAATTCTATTTGAATATCCTCTTCAGTAAGAGGAATGTTTGGAGGACAACCATCTATAATAGCTGCTAAAGAATCACCATGACTCTCTCCACATGTCGTAACTCTAAATAAGTTTCCAAAGGTATTACCCGACATAAGAATATATATTTAAAATATTATTAACTAATATAATAACATAAAAGAAAATTCTTTCAGATATAACACTCTACTTACTAAAATAATTAATAAATAAACTCTTATACTTAATTAGCTCTTCATAAGTTAATAAAAATACTCCATCACCACCTTCGGCAAAACTTAACCATGTGAATGGAATATCTGGACACATTTCCATTAAAGCATACTGACTATTTCCGACTTCAACGATTAATATTCCTTCTTCAGTTAGGTGCTGATCAGCCTCTAGAATAATTTTCTTTGCTAGATCTAAACCATCTTCACCAGCTTCTAATGCTAATTTAGGCTCAAAATGGTACTCTCTAGGCATAGAATCTATATCTTCTTTATCCACATACGGAGGATTAGAGATTATTACATCAAATTTTTTATTGCCAAGATTAGCAAATAAGTCAGACTTAACAGTTTTCACTCTGTCTGTAAGATTATGTTTTCTAATATTAAGCTTAGCTACGCTTAATGCATCATCAGAGATATCAACTAATGTAACATCTGCATTTTCAAATACTGTCGCACAAGCTATCCCTATGCAACCACTTCCCGTACAAAGATCTAATACTTCTGTAATCTCATCAACATCTGCGACCCATGGGGTAAAACTATTTCTTATTAACTCTGCTACTGGAGATCTTGGTATGATAACCCTCTCATCTATATCAAACTCCATATCGGCAAACCAAGCCTTTTTTAGGATATATGGTAAAGGCTTTCTCAAATAAGCTCTTTGATAAACATATTTAATTATCTTCTCTTTTTCTTCAGTAAGAAGATTGGCACCTATCATATTACTATCAATATCCGTAGAAATGTTTAAAGCAGATAACACTAAATGTATTGCTTCATCCCATGCTGTTTCAGATCCATGTCCAAAGTAAACTTTTTGTTGAGTCATCTCAGAAATAGTCCAACGGATATAATCTCTTATAGTAGTTAGATTTTTTATAATATCTTGTTTTTTTACATCACTAAACATTTATTAGCCTCTTTTCCAGATTGTACCTTTAGCAGTATCTTCCAAAACAATTCCTTGCTTTAATAAGTCATCTCTTATTTTATCTGCTTCAGCATAATCTTTATTTGCTTTAGCTTTTACTCTTTCATCAATTAAATTTTGAATTGAATCAACATCTATATTCGTAGCACTATTAAAGTACTCTTCAGCACTTGTAAATAAAATTCCTAATACATCACATAGCTTTCTCAAAAGGAAAGCATATCCTGATGCTTTATAAGCGCTTTTTGTTTTCAATACATTAATTTCTTTAGCTAAAGAAAATAATACTGCTAAAGCTTCTGGAGTATTAAAATCATTATCCATTGCTTTTATAAACTTAGCTTCATATTCTTCAGCATCATCTGGTAAATTAACCTCTACAGGTTCTATATCTCTTAACGCAGTAAACAATCTCTCTACAGATGCTTTAGCATTATCTAAGTTTTCTTTAGAATAGTTTATTTCACTTCTATAATTTGTTGATGCCAAAAAATATCTTATAACTTCAGGATGATATTCATCTAACACATCAACTATCGTAAAAAAGTTATTCAAAGATTTTGACATCTTTTCAGCATTAACTTTTACCATTCCTGAATGCATCCAGTAATTAGCAAAAGTACATTCATTACATGCTTCAGATTGGGCAATCTCATTCTCGTGGTGAGGGAATCTCAAATCTGACCCACCAGCATGAATATCAAAAGTTTTACCAAGTAATTTTTTAGACATTGCTGAACACTCTATATGCCAGCCTGGTCTACCAGCCCCCCAAGGTGAATTCCAAGCAGGTTCACCCTCTTTAGACATTTTCCAAAGAACAAAATCTAAAGGGTTTTCTTTTTCTTCAACCACATCCACTCTTGAACCTTGCTGTAAAGCCTCAAGATTTTGCTTACTTAACTTCCCATAGCCATCAAATTTGTCTACCCTATAGAAAACATCTCCATTAGTTCCCTGATACGCGTATCCCTTATCAATCAAATCACTTATCATAGCTATCATTTCTGGAATAGTCTCTGTTGCTCTAGGCTCACTAGTTGGTCTTAATATGTTTAACTTATCAAAAACATCATGCATTGCTTTTATATTTCTAGCTACAAGGTCAGTTGTTGATTCATTATTTTCATTTGCTCTTTTGATAATTTTGTCATCAATGTCTGTAATATTTCTAACTAGATTTACATCATACCCTCTATATTTGAAATACCTATTAATAACATCAAAAGCTATATATGTTCTAGCATGTCCTATATGACAATCATCATATACTGTGACACCACATGCATACATTTTTATTTTATTAGGTTCTATTGGTTTAAATTCTTCTTTTTGTCCACTAAGCGAATTGTATAAAATCATTTAAAATCTTCTCTTACTAAATAATTTAGAATAAAAATATCGTACAAGTATAACTAATTTTCAAAGCATTTAGAATTGCTAAAAAATTAATAGAATAATGGCATACTCTGTTTTTGATTACTTATAATTTGTTCTCTACATTCTTCTATATCTATTTTCTTTTGCTTTGCTATTTTCTCTAAAACCTCTAAGAGTAAATATGGCATGCCAACATCATTTTCAGGTAGTTTCTTTAGCCATGGCCAAGCTGAAGGATTATCTGTTTCTAATAAAACTCTATCTATAGGCAACAACTCTAAAATTTTTTGAATTTTCTTACTAAATAAAACCTCTAATCCAATAGTAAAATATCCTCCCAAAGCCAAATAATCAACTAACAATTCTAAAGGTCCGTTATACCAATGGATAATAAAATTGTTGTGACTATATTTTTGAAGATAATTTAAAACGTCCTTCTCTGCTCCACTAGTATGTAAGTTTAATAATTTATCTTTCATTAAAGAGCTAGAAAGAATATATTCAAAAACATCCAATTGATCATCATATGGAGAAGCATAGTCTAAGAATCTTCTATCTAAACCTATTTCACCTATCATCAAAGATTTATCTAAATACTCATCTATAATCTCTATATTTTTAGAATACTTCGATGCCTTCCATGGATGAACTCCAAATGAACTTTTTATAATATTCGGGTTTAATGATTCTAATTTCACATTCCGCAAATATGATTGAATATCCATGCTAACAGCGAAAAGTTTTATATTAAGCTTTTCACATTGATTTATAACTTTTAATAGCTGATTATCGGTATAAGCATCAACATGAATATGCGCATCTACTAACATTAGTTATTTCTCTTTTATAGAACTAGCTTTTATGTTAAAACTAATAACAAAATATTTCTAAACTTTATTTATGCATTTATTAGATTTTATTACGATGATTGTTAATCTGCTATGTACCTATTTATTAGCAAAACTTAATATCCTAGGTTGGCCTGTTGGAGTTGTTGGATTAATTCTAAGTTCAATATTATTCAGTCAAGCAGGTTTGTATAGTGATGCTATATTACAAATACTGCTAATAATATTCTTTCTTTATGGTTTTTATAACTGGTATAAGCATGGCTATAAATCAACTTTTGAAATAAAACGATTATCTTTCAAAGGATACTTCTTAACAATAACATCTGTTGCTATTGGAAGCATAATTCTTCACTCTATTTATAAATATTATG
Organism: Pseudofrancisella aestuarii; assembly: GCF_003574475.2. NCBI lineage: Bacteria > Pseudomonadati > Pseudomonadota > Gammaproteobacteria > Thiotrichales > Francisellaceae > Pseudofrancisella > Pseudofrancisella aestuarii. Next base: position 81,132 of record NZ_QLIS02000003.1, read on the forward strand.
GCATTAATGTAATTTGGCTAGATACTGTTGCTAGTATTTTCTCAATTGTTACTGTTTACCTAAGCGCAAAAGAGTATATTGATAACTGGGTATGTTGGATTTTTATAGATATAACCTACTTAAGTCTATACGTTTATAAAGAAATCTATTTTGCAGCAATAACTACCGCAATATATCTAATAATTGCTATTGGGGGCTACAACTACTGGAAAGCTCAGGAGAAATCACACAAATCAAGCATCTAAATTTTTAATCTCTAGAATAACTTCTTTTGCATATTTGTTCTTTACTTTATTAACTCTCAAATCAAAAGCAGGTTGAGACCATGTATCTCCAACCTTATGAGGTACAGGTAAAACTTGCTTTAATAAGTCCTGCACAGAATCTGCCACATAATCAGAAAAATCAACTTCTGCAAGCTTTTCAATAGCATATACAGGTGCTTTTGTATTAATTAGAAATACATTACTAGATAAAGTTACCCATGGCTCTTTAACAAAATGAAATTCATCTCGCATCCTACCAATTAAAATAGTTAACAAATTATCTAATGTAATAAAACCTATCAAGTTATCTTTATTATATACAAGTGCAAAATGTGGCTTTCCTTGTCTAAACTTATTTAATAACTCTATTAATGGCGCATGATGTGAAACTTTAACGATAGGACGTAGATTTTCTTTATAAACCTGACAGTCATCGCCTTTTCCCAATGCGCATAAAATATCTTTAGTATGAAGAATACCTATAATATTTTCCTTATTTCCTTGATAAACTGGGTACCTTGTATAAAGCGATTCTTGGATAACTTTTAGCTTATCATTAATCGAAGAGTCAAAATTTAGACTAACCATTTCATCTAATGGTCTTGTAGCATCAATAGCTTGAAGTCTCGAAAATTCCATCATCCTAAGCAGCATAGCGCGATGCTCTTCCTTTAGAGGCTCTCTTAAGTGACTACTTTTTAGAATTAACTTTATTTCTTCAGCCGTATATCCATGCTCACCTTCAGGAACAATATTTAACCTAAATAGTTTAAGAAGTAAGTTAGCACTTGTATTTAATACCCAAATAAATGGAAACATTACCCAATAAAAAACATATAACGGTACTGAAGTAAAAAGTGACCATCTCTCAGCCTGACGAATAGCCATTGATTTTGGCATTAATTCACCAATAACTATATGAAGAAATGAAATAATAGAAAATCCAGCAAGGAATGATATAAATTTAACAAGCTCTCTTGATGTTATTCCAAAACCAGCTAATACTGGCTCTAATAGTTCTGCAAAAGCTGGTTCACCAACCCAACCTAAACCCAATGATGCTAAAGTAATACCTAGCTGACATGCTGAGAGATATGAGTCTAAATTATTATGAACTTTATATAATATTCTACCTTGTAATCCTTTTTTATCTTTTATAACTTCAGCTCTAGAATGCCTTAACTTTACCATTGCAAATTCTGAAACAACAAAAAAAGCATTAAGCAATACAAAGCCAAAAGCTAACAAAATAAAAAATAAATTATCGTATTCAATCATTTTATTTGTTTTTATAAGTGTTTAACGTTAATTTCTAGATTTACCAAGTATAAGTACACATAAAATAGTATTTAAGAATAACAAAATACTTGGAATCATAGAAAACATATAAATTGAAAAATCATTAGAGTCAAAGTATCTAATTATAGAAAATATTGCCACTAATAAACCAAAGCTTGAAAATGTTATTTTACCAATATGCTGTCTTAATATAACACTCCATGAGTCATCTTTCACTTGCTTCTTACATGTTGGCTTCCAGCCTTGAGGTTTTCTTAGATAGAAGTTAATCTCCGCTTTAATACCACACCAAAAGACAAATGAAGAAAGCATAAAATTTGATATATATATTTGCCAAATTTTACTAAAAACATTTCCTTTAATCTCACCATAAAAATAATACCAAACACTTAATATTATAAGTGGCAACAATGTAAGATTTATCAATATTGCTAGCCATAAATCATTCCTTGGAAAAGCTACTACTAATAACGCTAAAAATGGGAATCCTGATACAGCTATTTTAAATAAGAGGTAAAGCATATCTAGCTTTACTCTAAAAGTTACATTAGATGAAGATAACATTTTCTTAATATGCTTATGCATAACCTGCATACCACCAAAAGACCAACGTAACCACATTCTTTCAAACTCTTTTAATGAAGTTGGCATCCATTCTCCAGTTTTAAGGAAAATGGGTTTACTCTCAAATCCTGCCTCATAACATCTAAAACCAGCAGCAATGTCTTCTGTAACCATTACTTCACCACGATAATACTCTTCCCAAGGATGTGTTTTATCCAAAGCTTCCTTACTCCAAATACCATTATGTCCTTGAAAGTTACAGTAGCCATATTTACCAGTAAACTCATTAAAATACCTAATAGTATTCTGAAATATGCTAGTAACTCTTGTCATCAAATTAACTTCATAGTTAGCACTCTGTATTAAAAAGCTTACAAATCCTAACTTTTCTACTTTCTCAAACTCTTTCATTCCAACATTCAACGCTTGTTTTGGTAAAGTTGAGTCTGCATCAAGAAACAATACATAATTAAAACTTACGTTATTTATGGCTATATCTAAGTTCCTAGGTTTAAATCCTTCAACACCATTTCTATGGATAAACTTACACTTATTATCACCATAAATTTCTTTATGCTTATTAACGTATTCTTTCCATTTACTTAAATCTTTAAATTCTAGATCACTATTATCTACTACTATTATTTCCTTTAACTCTACCGGGTAATCTAACTCATGTGCCGAATCAAAAGTCATTTTGCATACTTCAAAAGGCTCATTCCTTGTAGTAATTATAATTGAACAACCCTCTTTTGCCACAGGTGCTATATCGCAATAATCATTGCTTTCATCTAATCGAAATATACTTTCATAAAAACCATGAGAAGCTAAAATTATTCTATAGCTTAATAAAAATAAAGTTGGAAGCAACAGAGTAACTATAATTATTGATGTAAAACCATTATTTGCATAGTTAACTTTTAAAATTTCTAAAATAGCTAAATTTGTAAACAAATAACTAAAAAGTATATAAATAAAAGTAATTAATTTATTTTTCTTACTTTGACTTTTCTTACTTATAGCAAATATATAAATTAAAAAAACAGATAAAGTTGAAACTAATAAAGTATATATATATAAATAATTAAAAAAAGATAAAAATAGACAAAATAAAATAGAAAGAAATGTTAGTGTTATTTTTTTCATACAAATAGCTAAATATTACATTGACCGGAATAATACTTTAATACTATAAAACTAGCAATAAAAACCTATCTATAGTTTTTAAGAGTATTTTTATATTTATCAAACTCTTCTTCTACTGATTTTTCTGGTTTTCCAGTTAACAAACTTGCAATAACGATTCCTAAACAACTTGCTGTAAAAGCAGGAATCATTGCATAAACACCAAACATATATCCTAAATCTTTAAGCCATGGCCATACTAATACTGTTAAAGATCCCAACGCAATCCCTACATAGGCTCCGGTCTTATTCATTCTCTTCCAAAATAGAGAAAATATAATAACCCCTCCGAAAGAAGATCCCAGTCCAGCCCATGCATATGCTACTAGATCTAAAATACTACTTTCCGGACTATATGCTAAATATATTCCTATTATAGTTATAATTAAAACTATCAATCTACTAACATTCAGCATCTCTTTATGAGATGCATTTTTTCTAAAAAACTTATGATAGACATCAGCAGAAAAAGCACTAGACAATGCTAATAATTGCGCAGATGAAGTACTCATTACAGCTGATAAAACTGCTGCTAATAAAACTCCTTCTAACCAAGGATTAAAAAATGCTTTAGATAATTCTAAGAATACTGCTTCGGGATTATGAAGACCATTTTGATAATAAGCTGCTCCAAGTAGACCCACTGCCATAGCTCCAAGCAATGCTAAAATCATCCATATCATACATATCCACATCGCTTGAGTTGTTTTTTTAGGATCTTTTATTGCCATAAATCTAACTATAATATGTGGCTGGCCAAAATATCCTAAACCCCAAGCAAGCAACGAAATTATTGTTAAAAAAGAAACTCCAGAAGTAATATCAAAAAAACCATGAATCTCTCTAGAAGAAACAGCATCTGCTAGACTTGTAAAACTACCAAAATATCCAAAAGCAACTGCTGGTACAATAAGTAGAGCTAACAACATTAAAGATCCTTGAAAGAAATCTATCCAAGCAACCGCCAAGAATCCACCTACACATGTGTAAGTAAATATGATGACTGCTGTTAAAATTAATGCCTGATGGTAGTCAATAGAAAACATTGAACTAAAAAGTAAACCGCCAGATACAAAACCTGCACTTATATATATAGTAAAAAATATCACAAGAACTATAGCAGTCAATGCTCTAAGATAGCCCTTAGTATCATGAAATCTATTCTCAAAATAAGCCGGTATAGTTATAGAATCTTTAGCTACCTCTGTGTAAACTCTTAATCTTTTTGCAACGACTCCCCAGTTTACAAATGCTCCAATTGTTAAACCTAGAGGAAGCCATATTTGGCTAACCCCAAGAGCCATAAATGCTCCAGGAAGTGCTAATAAAAGCCAAGATCCCATATCTGAAGCACCTGCTCCAAGAGCCGCTATTGGTCCACTTAGTGATCTACCACCAAGCATATAGTCAGATAAGTTTTTTGTTTGAAAATAAGAATAAAGACCTATAGCAAATATTATTGCTATATATAATATAAAAGTTACCCAAAGAATAGTCGTATGACTCATTTATCTCCGTCTTACAGCACGTAGCCTTTTAAAATACATTAAATTTATCCTATCATAAGAAAGAAAGCTTTTCTAATTTATTAAGACTTATAAAAAAGCTCTTGAGAGCTATGACATGAATTTCTCGACACCTTCTTTAAAGTCAAAACTATGCTCAGCTGTGATATGACGAACTGTCTTAGTCGTAGATCTCATGACTATACTATGTGTTACAGCATATGAACCTCTACGAGAACTATTTACTCTTTTAACCCCTTTTAACATCGCCCCATCAGTCACTCCTGTAGCTGCGAAAATTATGTTTCCTGATGCTAAATCATCTATATCATATTTTTTGTTTAGATCAGTAATACCCCATCTATGAGCTCTAGCTATTTCATCTTTATCATTAAAGACTAGTCTCGCCTGCATTTGGCCACCTAAACACTTCAATGCTGCGGCTGCAAGCACTCCTTCAGGAGCTCCTCCTGTACCTATAAATACATCTATACCAGAATTTTCAGTAGCTGTTGAAATCACACCTGAAACATCACCATCATCAATCAAGCAAACTCTAGCACCTGTCTCTCTAACTTCTTTTATTATCTGCTCATGTCTAGGTCTATCCATAGTACATACAACTAAAGCAGAAACATGAACTTTTTTAAGGTCTGCTATTCTTTGTAAATTAACAGCAACAGAATCATCTAAATCAACTATACCTTTTGGAGCATTTATTCCACCAACAGCTATTTTTTCCATATAAACGTCAGGAGCATTTAAAAATCCACCCTCATCAGCCATTGCTAAAACTGTTAATGCATTTGGACCACCTTTAGCAGTTAAAGTTGTTCCTTCCAAAGGATCTAAAGCTATATCAACTTTGGGGCCGCCTTTGCCAACTTTTTCACCAATATATAGCATAGGAGCTTCATCAAGCTCTCCTTCACCTATAACAACTGTTCCATCAATATCTAATTCATTAAGGGCTTTCCTCATAGCATCCACAGCAACTTGATCTGCAGCAACCTTATTACCTCTCCCCATCATACTCCATGATGCTAAAGCTGCTAACTCTGTTACTCTTACTGCCTCTAAAGCTACATTCCTACTCATACTACTCATTTCAATAACTCCTAAATTTTACAATGTCTCTTTTATTGGTTCTAAAAAATTTTCTATTACTTTCTTCAAATCAACTAATCTTCCATGAAAAAAATGACCAACCTCATTCATTTTTACTAATGTCAGCTCAGATTTTATTTTTTTCATTGTGAAATCAAAAACAGAATCAGGGTTTACTGTATCATCATCTATACCTTGTACAACCAGCCATGGAATATTTCTTGGCTCTGGATAGTCGGCTAAATCAAATCTATCAACGGCTGGTGCAATAGTTATAAGCACTGATAAATTATCTATTTCATCAAATGCCTTGTAAGCTATAGCTCCACCAAAAGAAAAACCACATAAAATTATTTTTTGCTCAGGTTTCTCTTTCTTTATCCATTCATATACCGATAAGAGATCTTGTAACTCTCCAACTCCATCTCCATATTCACCATCACTAGCTCCGACACCTCTGTAATTAAATCTATAGCTTTCTATTCCAAAGGTACGCATAGCTCTAGAAATAGTAGTTACAATCTTGTTATGCATAGAACCCTGGTATAATGGGTGCGGATGACAAATAATAGCGGAAATATTTTCTAATTTACCTTTTTTGATATCATCATGAACAGCCTCAATATTTCCAGCTTCCCCTGAGATAAAAAAATTATTCATAGCTAATTAACTTCTTCGAGTTAAATCACATTCTTCTAGTTTAACTACTTTTGTTCCTTTTATAAACTTATATCCTAAATATATAACAATAAAGACTATTAAGCCTATATATGTCGATATAAAGTTTACAGCTAAACTTTCCCAAGTTAATCCATGCTGTTTAAATATATAAACTCCTTGACCAACAATAACTATAGATACTAAAGTTAGAGCAATAATTGGCGCCCAAGGAAATAACTTAGACTGATAAGGTAGATCTTCTAATTTCTTACCTTGTTTTACATATGCACGTCTAAATCTATAATGACTTAAAGCTATAGAAAACCAAGCTATAAATCCTGCTAAACTAGAAACATTAATAAGCCATGTAAATACTTTTCCACTATCTAAAAATGATACGAAAAAGAAAGAACAGCCTATTAATGCTGTTGCTAATAATGCCATAACTGGGGTACCTTTAGAATTAATTCTAGCAAATATACTAGGGGCTTGTTTTGTCTTACCCAAATGCCATAAAATTCTTGTTGCACTGTACATGCTGGCATTACATGCTGACAAAATTGCTGTTAATATTATTAAATTCATAACAGTAGCTGCTGAATTGAAACCAGCACTCTTAAATACTTCTGTAAAAGGACTAACAGATGCATCATGACTTTCTGCTGCTCTTATAAGTATAGGATCATTATATGGAATAAGGAAACTTATAACGACTACTGATAAAATATAAAATAAAAACAATCTCCAAAAAGTTTGCTTAACCGCTTTAGGAATAGAATGCTCAGGGTCTTTAGCTTCTCCTGCAGTAACGCCTATAAGTTCACTACCCTGAAAAGAAAATCCAGCTATCATAAAAACTGTCAAGAATCCCCAATATCCATTATGAAAAGGAGCATCTCCAATAACCCAGTTGTTAAAACCTACTGGACCACCTATCCCAGTTAAGCCTATGATTGTTAAAGTCCCAACTATTATAAATATTACAACTGTAGAAACTTTTATAAAGGACATCCAATATTCTACTTCACCATAAATTTTAACTGAAAAAAGGTTCAACCCAAGAATTAATAAGAAAAAAATCAAGCTCCAAATTATTACTGGAACATCTGGATACCAATATTGCATAATCAAGGCAGCTGCAATAACCTCTGTTGCTACAGTAATAGCCCAATTAAACCAATAATTCCAACCTGTAGAAAATCCAAATGCTGGATCAACATACTTACTCGAGTATTCACAGAATGTTCCTGTAGTTGGTGAATAAGCAGCCATCTCACCTAAACTTGTCATTAAGAAATACACCATTATAGCAATTATCGTATAAGCAACAACAGTCCCTCCAGGACCAGCATCAGCTATAGCGCTACCTACAGCTAGAAACAATCCCGTTCCAATACACCCACCAAGTGCTATCATAGACATATGGCGACTTTGTAAGCCTCGATTAAGTCCTTTTGACATCAAACCTCCTGCGGTTTCAAGAAGCTATATGGGTAGAAATAGATGTATTTTTGAAGATCAAATTAGTAGAAAATAAAAGATATAAAATCTACTATTTCTATATATTCCAAATCTCCGCCATAAAACTATAACCCAAGTCCATAAAAGCTACTTCCTTAAAAAAAGTATATTTTCATTATTACCTGTAACTTAAGAAAAAGCAACGATTTAGAATAAGATTGAAATACTTATTTCTTAAGCTTATTTCTGTACATGATTGCATATATAGCCCATGTTGATATATATACAAATATTCCACAGAAAATAACATCGCTAAAGAAATGTCCTCCTTGAGCCATTCTCATAAACCCAAGTCCTCCCCCAGCTAATACAGCAATACTAAAAGCTAAAACTCTCTTCTTTCTAGTCGCCATAAGAGGCATTAAAGCAAAAAGCCAAAAACCTACTGATGCATCTCCACAAACAAATGAGCAGTTTGAAGAGCATTCTGAAGAAATTACAAAAGGTTGCTTAAAATTCTTATCTCCATCAAATTGTTTTACCATTTGTGGTCTTGGCCTACCCCAATGATCTTTAAAGATTGTATTTACAATTAAACCAGGACCAATTATTAAACACATTAAAACAAAGAATATTTCTTTTCTGTATTTAGTTTGACACACTTTAATAAAAAGAGAGCCTAGAAGAAACAGTACAGCCAATATTGAGAAAACTATTGGAAAAATTCTTACAAATTTATTTAAAAATGTAAAAAATAAAATATTTTTTCCTATAAAAAGATTTTCACCACTATTATAAAAATTACTAGCTAAAGTGATATCCAAATGTGGAAAGCATAAGAAAAACACCCATGCAACAAAACATACTACAAAACCTAAAATTATATGAAATCTAGCCAATATACTATCTCCTGAGAAATACAATTCTCTTTTACCAATACCCGTTACTCTTTATTAAGTTTACAAGAAGTTCATAAAACAGGAAAGCATAGCTAGTAAATTAACTAACAAAATACCTTTATTTTTTGCTAAAATTGTAACGTTAAATTTGAACTCTAATTAATTTTATATATTAAGTTATGGCTGAAGAACAATTAAAAAACTCAAATCATGCTACTGGAAGACTAAAAATAGCACTAGTCGTAAGTCTTGTTGCTATTATTATTTACCTAATAATAGCGCTATTTTCTTTCAACATTAATGATCCAGGCTGGTCAACAGTTTCATCTGAGAAAGAAATACAAAATTATGCAGGACCTGTGGGTGCTTATATTGCCAGCGTCATATTATCAATATTTGGTATATTTGGATATTTAATACCTTTCTTTCTAATTGATCCTATTAGATCTTTACTACTTAGAAATGATAAACCTAAATTCAATTATTTAATGCTTTCTATAAAAATCTTAGGATTTGTTATATTACTTTTGTCTGGCTGTGCTCTAGCTGAACTTTATTTGAATTTTTTCAACTATTGGCTTCCTCAAAGATCTGGTGGAATAGCTGGTTATGAAGTTGCTAAATATTTTGTTAAATATTTAAACAATGTTGGTGGCTCATTCATATTACTTATACTTTTCTTTGTTGGACTAACTCTTTATTCTGGAACAACATGGATACATCTTTGTAAAACAATCTATAGTTTTGTTACTGGATTATTTTCCAAAAAACCAGATACAAGTGAAAAAGAAGAAGATTTCATGTTTGGTGACTTTAATAGTTTTCAAAAAAATGATGATAAAGCCTTAACAAAAAATCAAGCTTCTATAACGATAGATAAACCTGTTGTTAAAGAACCTAAAATTAATACAAATAATAACTATGACTATCAAGATGCTGATGATGAAAATAACGAGCTTTATTTTAGTGGAGAAAAAAATTATGAAAATGAAGCAGATTTTGCTCCCATAGAAGAATTATCGGAAAAAAAAACTAAAAATAAATCATCAACATTAAATAAAAGCATTAGTCTACCCTCCTTAAATCTATTAATCGAGCCTGAAGAAAAGAAAACGATAGTTTCTAAAGAGCATTTAGAACAAACTTCTGCTTTATTAGAGCAAACTTTAAATGATTTTAATATAAGTGCCAAAGTTGTAGCAGCATATCCAGGACCTGTTATTACAAGATATGAAATTGATCTAGCACGAGGGACTAAAGTTAGTAAACTTACAAACATATCTCAAGATTTAGCAAGAGCTCTATCAACAACAGCTGTTAGAGTAGTAGAGGTAATTCCAGGAAAACCATACGTTGGCTTAGAACTACCAAATAGCGAGAAACAAATAGTTAGGATAAAAGAAGTCCTATCAGCGCCCGAGTTTATAAGTTCCAAAGCACCAACAATGATGGGAATAGGTGTTGATATATCAGGAAAACCAACCTTTGCAGAACTAGCAAAAATGCCGCACCTTTTAGTTGCAGGTACTACTGGTTCAGGTAAGTCAGTTGGTGTTAATGCTATGATTATAAGTATGCTTTATAAGTGTACACCTGAAGAACTTAGATTCATCATGATTGATCCCAAAATGCTAGAGCTTTCAATTTATGATGGCATTCCTCATCTTCTAACTCCAGTTGTTACAGATATGACTGAAGCTGCCAATTCCCTTAGGTGGTGTGTAAAAGAAATGGAAAGAAGATATGCTCTGATGTCTGCGGCAGGAGTTAGAAATATAGCCTTACTAAATGATAAAATTGAAAGAGCTGAAAATGCTGGCAAACCATTAAAAGATACCATGTTTATCAAAATGAATCCTGAAAGAGCTCATGAAGCCCCTACTCTTCAAAAAATGCCTTACATAGTTGTTATTGCAGATGAATTTGCAGATATGATAATGGTTGTAGGGAAAAAAGTAGAAGAGCTTATTGCTAGACTTGCTCAAAAAGCAAGAGCTGCTGGTATCCATATTATTTTAGCGACACAAAGACCTTCAGTTGATGTAGTTACTGGTCTTATTAAAGCAAATATCCCTACTAGGATGTCCTTTCAAGTTTCATCAAGAATAGATTCAAGAACAATCCTTGATCAACAAGGTGCTGAACACCTTTTAGGTCATGGAGATATGTTATATCTTAAGCCAGGCTTAGGAGCACCCATGAGAGTACACGGAGCTTTTGTTGATGATGATGAAGTTCATAGAATAGTTGAGTCATGGAAATCTTATGGAGAACCTGAATATATTGAGAGTATTACAAATACGGCTGATGATGAAGGTGGAAATAATCAAGGATCTGACGAATCAAGTGAAGATCCTTTATATAATGAAGCTGTTGAGATTGTAATAAAAACCCAAAAAGCCTCAATATCAGCTGTCCAAAGAAAATTAAAAATAGGCTACAATCGCTCTGCTAGATTAATGGAAGAAATGGAAGAAAATGGAGTCGTTTCCGAAATGAATTCTAATGGTATGAGAGATGTACTAATAAAGAGAGAGTCCTAAATGAAAAAGATAGTCATTCTTATACTTTTAATCTTTTCGATAAATATTGGTTTAGCTCAAAGCAGTACTGAAAGCCTAATTTATAAAATACAAAATATTCATTCTATGTCTGCAAATTTTTCACAAACTTTAATAGATGGGCAAAATAATAGCAATATTACAAGCCAAGGAAGCATGTTCTTAGAAAAGCCATCTTTCTTTAACTGGACAACTACCAGCCCCAATAACCAAGAAATTATCTCCAATGGAAAGAGTCTTTGGTTTTATGACGCAGATTTAGAGCAATTAGTAATTAAAAATCTGTCAAATGATATAGCTCAAGCACCTTACTTAATACTACTATCAAAAAATAGTGAAAATTTAGACACTCTATTTAAAGTTAAAGCAAATAAAGATAATAGCTACACTTTAAAACCCAAAGATAATGACAGCATAATAAATAATATAAAAATCAAGTTTGACGATAATGATAATCTTAGATCATTAGACATCAGTACATCATTACATCAATACACTAAGATCGAATTTTCAAATGTTGAGACGAATATAGAAATTAGTAAAGATAAATTTAAATTTTCTGCTCCAAAAGGAACAGACATAATTAATGAAACAAAGAATTAATTATCTAAAAAACTAGTTTCTTTCCTAGGCTCTCTTTTATGAATATTCCTATGTTTTAGAATCTCTTTCTTTTGAGAAGCTGATTTTTGAGGATTATTCTTATCAAATTCAGTAAGAAGAATATCTGCATCACTAACGTATTGTCTATTTTTTTTGTTATCAAATAAATGTAACATCTTAAAAAGAATCTTGTTCATTAAAGCCTCACTATACAATTTAACTTGTAGCCCTTAGTTAATTATACTAAACTAAACATCAAAGTCACCTACAAAATACCTTAGTCTAAGCATCAAAAATGGGTTTAAGTCAGAAGCCAAAAATCATTGGCGTATTTTTAATGTTTCTAAGTATAACAATGCTTACACCCATTGGCATAGACTATATATATGATGAAGGAAATTCTACACCTTATATAACTAGCTTTTTATTAACTTTCACATCTGGTTTTATTTGTTGGTTTATAGCTAGAAAATCTACAAAAAAACTCACAAATAGAGATGGTTTTATAATTGTTGCTCTAGTTTGGCTAATTGTAACTATATTTGGTGCAATCCCTTATATGATGTTCCCAGATCTAGGTCTACCATTTACTAAAGCAGTTTTTGAATCAACCTCAGGATTTACAACAACTGGAGGTACAGTTATTGTAGGATTAGATAATCTTTCACATAGTATCTTATTCTATAGACAGCAGACTGAATTTCTTGGTGGTATGGGTATTATTGTATTATCTGTGGCTATATTACCATTACTTGGTGTAGGTGGCATGCAACTATACAAAGCTGAGATATCAGGACAGTGGAAAGATGAAAAACTAGCCCCAAAGATTTCTAGTACAGCAAAAGCTTTATGGTTTGTTTATATCTTATTTACCATTCTATGTTTTTTTTCCTATCTAATCGTAGGATTAGATCCTTTTGATGCCATATGCTATACATTCTCAACAGTTTCAACAGGTGGCTTTGCTCCATCTGATGCCAGTATGACAGACAAATCTAATGGTGTCCTATTAGTATGTATGATTTTCCTATTTTTAGGAGCCACGAGCTTTAAAGCACACTTTATTGCATTAACAAGATTTAAAATTAGTCACTATTTTAAGAATGTAGAATTTAAAGCCTACTGTTATTATTTATTTTTTGCAGCTTTCATTGTTGCTATAACACTAATTGCCAATACCAATGATATCTCACAAATTCCTAAAATAATTTGGAATAGTGCCTTCCAAGTTATTGCGATAAGCTCTAGCTCAGGATTTGTATCTGATACCAATTATTATTTATGGCCCTCTTTTCTTCCTGTAATGCTTATGTTTTTAGCGATTATTGGTGGTTGTGGTGGTTCAACTGCAGGAGGCTTAAAAATGATAAGAGCAATCTTATTCAAAGAAAAAGCCGTCCTAGAAGCTAAAAGAGTAATACATCCTCAAGGGGTTTTTTCTGTTAAGCTTGGTGACATACATATTTCCGAACAAGCACTAAATCGAGTTTCTGGCTATATTTCTGTATATGTAATAATTTTTGCTGTTGGCTGGTTAGCTTTAATAGGATGTGGTCTTGATATGGCGACATCTTTTTCAACCATTGCAACAACACTATCAAATGTTGGACCAGGACTTGGTGATATTGGATCAAATTTCAGCAAGCTAACTGATAATGCTTTATGGATATGTAACTTTGCCATGATAGCAGGACGTTTAGAAATATTTACATTATTAGTTCTATTTATTCCAGAATTCTGGAGAAAATAAATTAAAATACTGAGGCTTCAGCAAGATAAGAAAGATTTCCGACTATCTTATATTTATGATTACTAACTCTTATATTAGCCTTATAGTCAATATTTGAGTATTTTCCATCACACTGAATCTTTATAAGAGATTTATCTAATAAATAAGCGGTAAAACTTCCTGTCTCAGATATACTTGATTGATCAGATGGTGTTTTCATATAAATAAATTTACACCCTTTATTATCAGCTATATATAAATCAACATCAAATGGGGTAGGATCTCCAGAAGCTATATTATCAATATCACTAGGCACTTGCTTAAATCCATAAACTTTATATGCTTGTTTTATAGTTTTCTCATATCCATGACCAAGATCTTTGATATCTACAGTACTTTCAAGATTAGGATTTGTTGCTGTACATCCAGATAGAAATAGTAAAGCTAATAATATATTTTTCTTTGAACTTAATTTCATAACGAATGATTTCTTTTAAATTAAATAATACACAAAAATACAGATCAATTTAAATATTAAGATTAATTAACATAATATCCCAATTATTTATACAGCAAATCGAATATAAACTATTCGTTTTCAGTGTTCACATCTTCCTGATTTTGTTGTTTTTTATGCTCATAGTAATCTTTCATACTAAGACCTTTTGCTCTAAATTCAGCCTTTTCTGCAATCTCATCAACTCTTCTTTTTGAATATTCAATATGCTCAGGAGCATAATCCTCTACTGGCTGCCCCTGCAGATTAAACCTCTGTTTTAACTCAAAAACAGCTTTATGATAGCGTGTATCACCAACATATCTACGAAGAACGTTTCTTAAAACCATTTTATCGATAGGTGCAAAATGTTCATTTTGATAAATTAATTCTATATCTTCACTTATACCTATTTTTAGAGGTTTTTTATTTATAGGACCAAAACAGTTAGGAAAGCGAGTACATAACCATTTGAATAATCTAGCTTCTTCTTTCTGTCTTTCTTTCTCAACATCTATAGAAATCACCAATTCTTCAACATCATTAAGACTAGGGTTTTGCAATTCTTTTATTACATTATTGCTTATTCTATGTCCATATTGTGGAATTCTTATAAAGTCTTCAGATTTCGATATCTCAGCATTTTTTTTAGGAGATTTTATTTGTTCCCTCTTAACATCTTTAGCCTTAGATATATTCTTATCTCTAGCCTGCCTCATTCTTGAAGTTTTTTCTTCAATCTTAGATGAACCACCAAGTAGTGACTGCAATAACGAAAAATCGTTTAATTTATTTCTTCCTTCAGACATATCTTAATTTTTATTCACTTTTAGCCGGAATTTCATATAAAATTCCTTAAATATTATTTAGATAATATCGTACTATAAAAATAGTATAATAAGCAAGAT
This sequence comes from Pseudofrancisella aestuarii, assembly GCF_003574475.2. Lineage (NCBI taxonomy): Bacteria > Pseudomonadati > Pseudomonadota > Gammaproteobacteria > Thiotrichales > Francisellaceae > Pseudofrancisella > Pseudofrancisella aestuarii. The sequence continues at coordinate 96,375 of NZ_QLIS02000003.1, forward strand.
ATAATATTTATTAACAATTATTTTTTAATTTTATTCCTTGACAAAAAACTAATTTTTACAGATAATATGCTACATCTTTTGTGGCTATGTAGCTCAGTTGGTTAGAGCACAGCATTCATAATGCTGGGGTCGCAGGTTCAAGTCCCGCCATAGCTACCACTAATTTTATCTTTAAATTCAATACTTTTAGCATACCATCTGCTAATAAACTCAAGATTCGATAAAATATGATAGATAAGATATAGGTAGCAGTTCGCCTATGTTTTCTCATCACTATAGAACTTTTCAAATCTCTGATTTAGATGACCGCTAGGTTATATAAATCTTTTACAATAGTGTTTCTAAGTTTAATATATAGTACCAATTCCAACTTGAGATAAAGCTCCATTATACATTTCAAGCAGTTCAACTGTCATATACTCTTCTACAGAATGATTTATTTATTTTCTGTTGAAATGAGCCTTCTTTAATATATTCATAGTTTGCTATTGCCAGCCTTTGCTCTTTATTAAAGTTCATTGCCTCAAGTTGTTGAGGACTAAAGTCATCTACCGTTTTGCCTTCAGGTAAACCTAAGTCTAAAATCTTTCCTTGGCTTGCACTATAATATTTTGTACCACCTGTAGCTATTGAAACATTCTTACCTACTGTATCTAAATAATGTAAATCTGCTTGCTTACCACTAGCAATATCAGCATTTACTTTTTGAAAAAATTGATCAACAGCTGCTACTAAACCTTGTGTCTCAAATGTACTTCTTACATCATTTCTTAAATCTGTATCTATAACCACATGAGTTGATGAATCATCTGAAGATCTTTCTGATAAGCCTTGTTCTTTTAATTTAGATCCTAAAAAGTTATATCTTTTTGTCCAATTTCTGGGTCTGTCACATAATTAAGTACATTTTCCAACATGTCATTATCTAAATTAATCATGCTTTACCTCCTTTATTATACTATTTAAAAACTCTCTTGATTCTTTAAGCTTATTATTCAACTCTTTCTCTTTAATATTTATTAGATCAATATATAAGCCTAATCCCACATACATAGACTTATAATTTCCTTTATATCTCTTAAACTTATAATATCTACATCCAACAGTATTGTTTTTCTTTGAAAAGCAATAAAGATACATACTATTGCTACTAAAAATATAATTTTGATAATTATCTGATTCCAATAATCCTAAGAATTTGGATAAAGATTCTTCATGTGTATACCCAAGATCTTCATTAAGAATACGATTATCTGCAGTATTAACTACTCCACCAGAGAAATATACAGTATCAGAGCTATTAGGAATATTTTCCAATTTAACATAAAATTTAGTCTCACAAATACTACCTCTACAATACTTTCTTTTAAAATCATCTGTTAGCATCTCACTTTTAACATTCGATACTTTATACTCAACATGATCTTTAGCTAATTCATAAGGCTTATAATAAACAGTATATGTTTTCACTGCCTTCAGCATAAAATAGTTATAAGCTGGTGGTACAAATAGCATTGCTAATAAAAGCAAAATGTAAACTATAAAAAGTCGCTTGGTAGCTTTTATTACTTTATTAAAGTCATATCTCACAAATAGAAAATGCAATATCAAAAAACAAAGATAATAAATACTAAACCAAGCCAAAATAAAATATGCTATTGTTGAAGCAACTTCTTCTCCTGCCCTAAATGATCCAGCTATAACATTCAAAAATGGCATTACAAAACCAAATACCGCAAAATTCACTACGTAACAAACTACTAATGTACTAACTAAAAGTGCTGCTCTACTATAGATCTTCTTATTTTCCACGTAATGTAAACAAAGCATAAATACTATGCTAAAAAAAAGAATACCTACTGCAAAATATATGAAGAAATACCATGTATAGTCCTCTAAGATGAAATTACCATAGTAACTAAATAGGCTAACGATAAATTTTGTTTTCTTAAGAATATAAAGTAAAAAGCCAACGACTATAAAGCTCGAGATATAAAGACCCCAAAGACCTCCTCCCTCATCTACTTTATATTGAGTAAATTTTTTAGCTAGAAAATTCTCTATGGCAAGAAGTATTACACAAATCACTCCTAGCCCCACTACCCAGCCAAGAACTATATTTACTAATCCACCCATCTAAATCACCATCTTCATATTCAACATCATAAAATACCTTTATTTATATTACCTTTCTCTAAGACTATTATCTATTCCTCTTGTAAGTGGCTCTGTGAAGAAATCTATCACTCTTCTGGTACCAGTCTTAACCTCTGCCACTACTGCCACTCCAGGCACTATCTTATAGTCCTCGCCATCTTTGTGTAAGGTATTATCATTTAAGGAAACTATTAGCTTATATACTACACTCAACCTATCATCTTCAATTGGAGCTGCTATTCGATATCTGGTTGCTAACACTCTTGGAAATATTACAAGAATGACCATTGCAAACGGTCTAACACCTATAACTGATTTGGGGATAGATATGCTGGATGAGTTCGTACTTTCAGGATTAATAAAAGGATGGACACCAAAGATATTTTTCTACGATCTATCTAAACTAGAAAAATCATTACATCATATTTGATAATTAAATAAGTTATACTGTGCCTAAGCTTACACTAAATGCTTTACTTGGTTTTAGTCCAGTCATAGCTATCACTTTTAATTGAATCAAAATCTAGCATTAGCTTATTAAAAAAGCTTATTTTAAAATCGGAAGAAGTTTATAAGAGTTTTCTATTTAAAAAGACCTACTAAAACAACATAAATTAGAATTATAATAGCTCCTATTGCTCCACAAACAGCTACTAAAAATAATGTATATAAAGTATCACTGAAGATTTTAGAAAAAATGCTATCAGGATTTTTACTTTTTATTGAATGAAAAAAATTTCTTATTTTATTCATAATTAATTCCTATAAGTTTTATAATATCTATAAATTTAGAGTTAAAATCAACTCTGCTTAAATCATATTAAATACTACTTAATTTTGCAAGAAAAGATGCTTCATCAAACTCTTTCTTATCAAATTTTATATAAATTGCCGCTTCTTCTAAATTAATATTTGACTCATATATTCCAACTTCTTTTGAAAGAATACCTTCTAACTCTTCTTTTTTTTGCTCTCCAGAGATATTCATATGATATATTTTCGAATTAAGGTATTGGATATCTCCCATTGTAAGAGAAACTATAAACCACAATATGCCAAAAATAGTACAAAATATTAACACTCCTGCAATATTATAAAGCTCAAAAACGACTCCTCCTAAACTACCTCCTATAAAAATACCAAAGAACTGGGCACTGGAGAAAATACCCATAGCAGTCCCCTTAGTTCCAACAGGTGCTGTTTTTGAAATGACTGATGGAAGAGTTGCTTCTAGAAATGAGAAAGATGCAAAAAATAAAGTTAAAAGCACACCCATTATAACAACATGTTGAAACTCAAATAAAACTCCTAATACACAAAGTGTTAAAATAATAATTGCTACTATAAAAAGTAATTTTATTTTGCGTTTAACTTCACCAATAATTATAAATGGGAATACTAATCCAAAGGATATTACTAGAACTGGTAAATAAAACAACCACTGATAATCAGGTGCTATTTCTATTCTGTTGGTCAAGATAATTGGAATCACAATAAAAAGTGCCGTCAAAATTGCATGCAAAGCAAAAATTCCAAAGTTCAAACGTAAAAGTTCTTTATGAAAAATCACACTTTTAATCAAATGAAAAACTGGTTTAGCTTCATGATGAAAACTTGGTACTCGAGGTGTTGGAATTTTCAAAAGCATAATGATACCAACCACTCCCATAATAGCTGTTACCCAAAATATGCCAGATAATCCTATAATACTATTTAAAATAGGACTTATCATCATAGCAACCATAAATGACAAGCCTATACTCATTCCAATAATAGACATCGCCTTAAGTCTATTTTCCTCTTTTGTAATATCAGCTATCAATGCTGTTAAAGTACTCCCTATTGCTCCTGCTCCTTGAAGTGCTCGCCCTATTATGATTCCATATATATTAGTAGAACATGCCGCTATTATACTACCCAGTATAAATAGCAATAAGCCAAATAGTATAATCTTTTTACGACCTATATAGTCAGATGCTATCCCTAACACTAGTTGAAGAGACGCCTGTGTTAAACCATAAATTCCTAAGGCTAAACTAATAAGAAAAGGAGTAGCATCTTTTAGATGATCTACATACAAGCTAAAGATTGGAAAAATTATAAATAACCCAATCATTCTAAAACTATATATAAGAGAGATATAAAAAGTAGATTGAAATTCTTTAGAATACATTATTTTAAATTAAAATTTAGAATTCCTAAAAGTTTAATCAAAAAAAATCTAGAATTAAAGAAATTGCTTTTAATTAATAACAAATAAATCACTTATTGGCAAATATCTTTATAACTAACCCATTGACAAACAAATGACAGTAATAACCCAAACTGAAGTTAAAAAAACTTTTTTAGACCATACTTGCTCATCTTCAAGATTCATAGCTTTTATTGAAATAACCAACCAAAAAATTGCTACAAACATTGTTATGATAAAAGAAATTATATCTGCAGTTCCAATGATAAATGGTAAAGCACAAGATAATATAAACAATACCATATAAACTAGTATCATTTTTTTAGTAATCTCTAGGCCTTTAACAATCACTAATAGAGGTATTCCAACTCTTTTGTAGTCTTTCATATGTCTAATAGAAATCGCATAAGAATGTGGTATTTGCCAAAAAAATAATATTAAAAATAGTGATAAAGCATTTAAATCAAGCTGACTTGTTAATGCCGTATACCCAGCTACAGGGGGAATAGCCCCTGATATACCTCCCAATAAAGTCGCATGCACAGAGTACCGTTTCATAATAGTATAAACTACAACATACACAACAAACCCTACAAGAATTATCCATAGCGTCAAAGGGTTAACCAAATAATATAAAACTATACTACCCGCCGTTAACAAAATCATTCCATAAATAATAGCTGAAAATGTAGAAATCTGACCTGTCACTAATGGACGATTCTTAGTTCTTGTCATTTCAGCATCAATATCTTGATCTATACAGTTATTGAAAACACAACCAGAACCTATCATTAAGGCAACACCAATCATAACATAAAGATATAAACTAAGATGCTCAAAGCCAATATGCCTATGCGTAGCTAATAAAAAGCCACCTGTTAAGGTAATCAAATTACCAAAGATAATCCCTGGCTTTGCTAATTGAAGATATTTTTTAAAAGACATAGAAAAAAGTAGCGATCAATTTTAATTACATCATCATGTCATAAAGGTCAAACATGATCCACATAGTACCAACTATTATTATTACAACTACAATAAGCGCAAAAACAGCACTCACTAGGTTCCAACGAGCCTTTGAATCAGTACTTAAATGTAAGAAAAATATCAGCTGCACAAATAATTGTATTAAAGCCAGTATAGCTATTGCTACACATAAGCCCATAGGAGATAAAACTTTAAATCCAACCAATGCAAATGCTATAGTTGTAATTACTATAGAAAGTACAAAACCAGTTATATAACTTTTATGAGTACCATATGCTGCACCTGTATCATGATCATATAAATGTTCTTTAGCCATATTATATCGCTCCTAACAAGTAAACTATTGAGAATACAAATATCCATACGATATCTAAGAAATGCCAAAATAAGCCTAAGTAAGTAAGCTTTGTTTTCGCCATTGGTGTCATACCATATTTTTTAAGCTGAAAAATCATGCTTATTATCCATAGAAGACCCATAGTTACGTGTAACCCATGAGTACCAACTAAAGTAAAAAAAGATGATAAGAAAGCACTACTTGACCAAGTATGACCTTCTATCGCTAACTCGTAAAACTCATGAACTTCCATAATGATAAAGCCTAAACCTAAGAAAAAAGTAACCAAGAGCCACTTTATTACATGGTTTATGTTGCTAGAATTACGATTAAGCATTGCCAAACCAAATGTAAAACTACTAACAAGTAGCAACATTGTTTCTATAAAAACATATGGCAAGCTGAATAATTCTTGAGCATCAGGCCCACCAAATGTATTTTTATGAAAGACTGCATATACTGCAAATAGCGTAGCAAAAAGCACGCAGTCGCTCATAATATAAATCCAAAAACCAAACACATTCTTAGAACCATCAAAGTGATGTTCGTGATGATGGTTATTATCTGCAGTTACTGTACTCATACTTGTAACTCTCCTTGTTGATTATATTTACTTTCAACATTTTTAACTTCATCAGCCTTCACATAGTAGTCAATATCATAGTCAAATGATCTGTATAATACTGTACCTATCATACCAGCAACACCGACAACAACTAACCACCAAATATGCCATACTGCAGCAAAACCAAATATGAAACTAAATGCCCCTATTATTACTCCAACTGCTGTATTTCTTGGCATATGAATATCTTCATATTCTTTAGCTTCAGTTAATGGTCTATTATCTACGCCCAAACCTTTTTCTTTATGATCCCAATAAGCATCACGCTCTTCAACTACAGGATCACGAGAGAAGTTATAAAAAGGAACTGGCGATGGGATACCCCACTCTAAAGTACGACCATAACCCCAAGCATCTGCACCAACACGGTTTTGATCCTTATTTTTAAAGCTTACAATAATTTGTAACACTTGGAAAAATATACCTAATCCAATTATCATAGCACCAACCCAAGCTACTATAAGTAGTGATTGGAAACCAGTTGAAGCATCATAGTGATATAGTCTTCTTGTCATACCCATAGCACCTAATAAATATAGAGGCATAAATGCTACGAAGAATCCTACTAACCAACACCAGAAAGCATATTTACCTAAACGTTCATTTAGTTTGAAACCAAATATTTTAGGGAACCAATATGTAAGTCCAGCAAATGCTCCAAATACTACACCACCAATAATTACATTATGGAAATGAGCAATTAGGAATACACTATTGTGCATTTGGAAATCCACACCAGGTACAGATAATAATACACCTGTCATACCGCCTACTGAGAAAGTTATCATAAAACCAACTAACCACATCATAGGCGTAGAGAAAGTGATTCTTCCACGGAACATAGTAAATAGCCAGTTAAATATTTTAACCCCAGTTGGAACAGCAATAATCATTGTCATAATACCAAAGAAAGCATTTACATTAGCACTTGCTCCCATAGTAAAGAAATGGTGAAGCCATACAGCAAAAGACAATATTGTAATTACAATACTAGCCCATACCATTGTTACATAACCAAATAAAGGTTTTTTCGAGAATGTAGCAGCAACTTCTGAGAATACACCAAACATAGGAAGTACAAGAATATATACTTCAGGATGTCCCCATATCCAGATTAAGTTTACATACATCATTTGATCTCCACCGCCTGAAACAGTAAAGAAGTGTGTACCAAAGTATCTATCTAAAGTAAGTAAACCTAAAGTCACAGTTAAAACTGGGAATGCTGCTATAACAAGAACTACTGAACATAATGAAGCCCAAGTAAATACAGGCATCTTCATTAATGTCATACCTTTACAACGCATTTTAATAATCGTTACAAAGAAGTTAATACCTGTCATTAATGAACCAATACCAGATATTTGAAGACCCCATATGTAATAATCTGTCCCTACAGTAGGGCTATATGTTATTTCTGAGAATGGTGGATAAGCCAACCAACCAGCATGAGCAAAGTCACCTACTAATAAAGAAATATTTATTAGCATCGCACCAACTACAAAAAGCCAAAAGCTTAAAGAGTTCATATAAGGGAATGCCACATCACGAGCACCGATCTGAAGAGGAACAACCCAGTTCATTAATGCAAATATTAACGGCATCGCAACAAAGAAGATCATAATTACGCCATGAGCAGTAAAAATTTGATCAAAGTGTTCTGGAATTAAATAACCCGTACTGTCACCTGAAGCCAAAGCCTGTTGTGTTCTCATCATGGCAGCATCCACAAAACCACGGAACATCATGACTAAAGCGACAAGAACATACATCGTCCCTATTTTCTTATGGTCAATAGTTGTAAACCATTCACTCCATAAGTAGCCCCATTTTTTAAAATATGTGATACCACCGACTAATGCCACACCTGCAACCACTATGCCTATAAACATACCAAGTATGATTAATTGCTGGCTTACTGGCTCATACAGATATGGAAAAACCAAATGTGGATCACTTAGTTTTCCAATTAATGCTTCTAGCATATTGCTCTCCTATTTACCGTACTATTTATAATTTATTACTACATATCCATATGATGCATATTACCCATCTTTTCCATGTCACCTGGTTTATAATTAGGCATCATATAAGACATAGTAATATCATTAAACAAATTCTTATCAACATTTGAATAGTAAGCTACTGGATTATTTACTGAATCTTTAACTAAATTATTCCAGAAATATCCCCATGTTAGTGCTGGATCATTTGAATTTTTAATTTCTTTAACCCATTGATCAAAATTATCTTGATTAACCACCTCAGCATAAAACTGCATTCCTGCAAAACCATGCCCTGTATAATTAGCAGAGAATCCACGATATTTACCATTATTTGTAGCTATAACATGCAACTGTGTAGTCATACCTGTCATTGCATAAATTTGACCACCCAATTCAGGTATAAAGAAAGAGTTCATAGGTGCAGCTGAAGTAATTTTAAAATTAATTGGCCTATCTTTTGGAATTCTTATGTAATTAACTGTAGCGATACCCTCTTCTGGATATATAAACATCCATTTCCAGTTTAATGCTACAACGTCAACTTCAAGAGGCTTTTTATCAGACTCTAAAGGCTTATATGGACTAAGTGAGTGAGTCGTTGTCCATGTCATAATAGCTAACACAAGGATTAAGACACTAGGAACACCCCAGCACACAACCTCTAAAAGAGTACTATGAGTCCATTCAGGACGATATTTTGCATTTGCCCCTTCGCGATAACGCCACGCAAACCATAAAGTTAAAACTATCACAGGTATAACAACTATAAGCATAAGCAATATAGCATATACCAAAAGCTTCTGTTCACTTGCTGTAATAGGACCATTAGGATCTAAAACACCACTCTTAACACAGCCTGATAAAACCAATGAAGTAAACGCAACTATCAACGCTAATATATATTTTTTTTGTTTCATACTATTAACCTTAGAACTATAAATTAATTTTAAAATAGTTATTCCCATATTATTCTAGCAGAATATATAACAAATAAGAAAAAAAAATAACTTTTTTTTGAAACTAAAAACTAGCTTAAATACTTACACACAGGCTCTTATAATAATAACTCAGAACAAAAACCTAGACTTTTACTTACTTGAGTAGTTTAATAAATCATAAATAATTTCACCATAACTTACTTTAAATCATAAGGATATAAGGATTATGAAAAAATTAACCATAGCTTTATTAGGAACATCTTTAATATTAATGAGTGGATGCTCAGAGCAAAATACCAAAAACAAGACAGAAGTTGCGATATCTAAAGATACAATTAATTATTCTGCAAATGTTGCAAATCCTAAAATTATAAATCAATTATTAAATGATAACAAAACTCCTTATTTAGGTAATAAAAATGCAGAAAAAGCTGTTGTCGTATTTTTTGACTATAGTTGTAGCAAATGTGCTGAAATTTCTAAAGAAGTAAGCTCAATACTTAAAAACAATCCTAATGTCAAAATCATATTTAAACCTTACCCTTCATCAAATCGAGATATGACCGTTGCAAATTACGCCAGCTTAATTGCATATGAAGCCTATATCCAAGGAGGCCCTGCATTATTTGACGAATATAATAAGTCTATATTTCAAACAAGAATATCAAAAGGTAAAATAACTTTTGATGAAATAAACTCTATCGCGGATAAGCTAAATATAAAAATTGACAAAGCTCAACTTAATGAAGCAGCAAAAGAGGAGCTTGAATCACGTCAGCTAGGAAAAGAAATTGGATTCGATGGACCTCATGCATTCATCATTCTGCCAACAAATTTAGCGAACATGGACAAAAATGAGTTAAACAAACACTTAAATGAAATTCATGTAATTGCAGACAAACAAACAAATGAAGCAGCCAGTACGCCTGAAGATGCTGCAAAATGGGTATCTAACCAAATTCAAAATGCTCTAACCAACTCTTAACTTAATCAGGGATAAATAAAATCACCACATCTTTATATAAAACATCTTCTTTAAATTCCCATGGCTTAAAGCATTCAAAATGCAAAACAATCTTTTGAGGAATCTTCTTAAACCTATCATGCACAGACATTTTAAAACTATCTAACGAACCATATTTAGATTTCTCAACATTAATACTCTCATGCTGATAAGAAACCGCTCTAATATAATCATAATTATACTCTGTCAAAAACCACCTATAGCCAGAAATAGAATCAACTGGTAGCTCTATATTTATAGTTGCCTTATTTCCCTCTACAACTATAGGCTTTGAATAAACATCTTCTAGGTCCGATTGGATTGCTTCATTTCTGCAAAAACAAAATGTGGCGAAATCACAAAAATAATAATCAATGATAAATATTTACTCATTGCTTTAATTCAAAATCATTTATAAATACTTCTAGTTATTATACAATTACACAAATTTAATAGTAAATGTAAAGAAATTTCTAAATATGGCTCTAGAAAAATTTGATTTAGAATTAGTGTCTTTTAAAGATTTAACTCCAAATGTTAGACACTTTGTTTTTAAAAGGACAGATAATAAGCCTTTAAATTTTGTGGCTGGACAATTTATAACATTCCTACTAAAAGACAGTGATGGAACTTTAAAAAGAAGAAGTTACAGCCTAGGATCTCTACCTAGCGAAAATATGCTTCTAGAAATAGGCATAACTTATGTCAAAGGAGGAGCTGCTTCAGAATTCTTCTTTAACATGAAAGAAGGAGAGACAGCTCCAGCAATGGGTCCAGCTGGTAGGCTAATACTAAAAGATGAAGAAATAAACAAACTAATTCTAATAGGCACGGGTACAGGCATAGTTCCTTACAAATCAATGTTCCCAGAACTATTAGAAAAAGCCAACAATACAGAAATCTACATATTATTAGGCGTACAACATAGAAAAGATGCTCTTTATGCTGATGAGTTCATAAATTTTGCTGAAAGACACAAGAATATTCACTTCAAACTTTGCTTAAGCCGTGAGAAAGAGAGTTTAAATATTTACGAAGCTTCTGGGTACGTACAAAACCAACTAAGAGAATTGGATTTAAATCCAGAAACTGACGTTGTTTATATCTGTGGTAATCCAAATATGATAGATCAAGCATATGAACAACTTACAGAAGCTGGTTTCAACTCAAAAAATGTTAGAAGAGAGAAATATATTTCCTCTAATTAAGCTTGATACTTACTTTTAATTGAGTTAAAATTCGTGAGTTATTCTAATTTTTAGGGATATGGTGCCTAATGAAATAGCTTAGGTGGCGATGTCAGATTATAAAAACAAGGAAATAAAAAATGAAACAAGAAATTCACCCAAAATATAATGAAGTTACAATTACTTGTAGCTGCGGAAATACATTTAAGACAAAATCTACAATTGGAAAAGATTCTTTGAATATAGATATTTGTTCTGAATGCCATCCTTTCTATACAGGTAAGCAAAGAGTTGTTGATACAGCTGGCCGTGTTGACAGATTCAACAAAAGATTTGGTTCTCTTAAGAAAGTCTAATCTATTTATCTTATTATTTCTCTTAAAAATTTATCAAATAAAAAATCAATTTCTATTAATAAACTAAATACAAACTGATTTGTAATATTTATCTATATATTCGCTTAAAGATAAACTATCATGATCTCTAAGCACTCTTTCTGCATCAATTGATTCTATGACTTGCTTTTCTAATAAATCAATTTCCATAGGATCCAGTTCATTTTTCCTAAACTCATCAGAAGCTTGCTCAGATAATTCTAAAACTAAATTTTTATAACCTTTATCTTTAGCATGACCAACCAAAATTGAAGAAGGAGTTTTTAATACATCAAGAACTTTTTCCTTTTCAAGAGAAACCGCATCAATATACTCCTGCCCCATTTGTAACGCTGTTTTCTCAATAGATGTAAAAAGTTCAAGAGCATACTCTTTTAATAGAACTTTTTCTCCCGTACAAATCTTTATAACCTTAGAAGATGGATTCCTCCCATTAATTGCAACTTCAGTTAAATTAGATTTAGCAGCTTTCACAAAATCTTCGCTATATTGATTAAAATCTTTCATGAAACAAGTCATTAGCATAGCCTCTATAAACAATGAAGTTTGCTTATCTATTCCAGAAGCAACAAAAGGATTTACATCAAGCACACGAACTTCTATATACTCAACACCTCTATTCATAAGCGCACAAGCTGGGCGCTCACATCTTTTTGATATCTGTTTAGGTCTTACAGGACTATAATACTCATTTTCAATTTGTAAAATACTATTATTTAACTGAATACGCTTACCTTGATCATTATATAAGCCCATTCTTTCATAAGGTGGAAACTCTTCTTCTGTTGCACCAATCAAACCTGTAACATATGAAGTTACATCTTTATAAGATATATGCAAATCCTTTTGAGCTGGACTAGTATAGCCCAAATCACTCATTCTTAAACTTGTCGCATATTCACCAATATAAAACTCATTATCTAATTCATTCAAATAGTCTGGCTTATTTTTAACAGATGCTTTTGCACAAATCGGGCTTGCTCCAAACAAGTACAGCAACAGCCACATATACTCAAAATAATTATTTATTACACCAAAGTAAACACCAGACTTTGTTAAACCCAGCTCTTCAGATTTCTGAGCAACCAAATTCTCATCAAAAGAAAAATTATAATGGATACCTGCAATTACCTGCATGACTTTACCATAACGCGATTCTAAACCTCTTCTATATACCTGCTTCATTTTTCCAGAATTAGACTCTCCAAAATCGGCGACTTGCACCTCTTTTTCTGAAACAGTAAATGGCATACTCGAATTTAATATAATTTCATTCACATCCATTCTTTGCAAAGTAAAAGAATGGAGTTTATTAAGCTCTTCCAACACATGATCTATACTTTTTCTAGGCTTTGTTATAAGCTCCAATAGATTTTCAGAGAAATCTACGGTTATACTACTATTAGTAAGCTTATGCCCTAATTTACTGGGATGTTGGCTATTAGTAAAAATTCCATCTTTACTAATCCTAAGAGTTTCTCTCTCTATCCCCCTAAGATTATTTATATTCTTTAAATCATACATTACAAAAAAAGTCTTTATTTCCATATATACTTTTTCTAGTATAAAGTATTAAAGATAGTTTTAGAAATCCTAATGTTTAATGATTAAGTATTTTTTCACACCCAATAATAACGTAATGACAATATAACTCATTGCTGAAAGACTAATAATAAGAAAAAGTCTTAAAAATCTTTCTAATAATGTCATATGAAACCATGCATCTATATTTAAGTTAAAGCTAAACAAAACCAATATCATTACGCCAATACTAATAAAAATCTTTAAAAAGTAACTTTTAGAAAAGAATAAACCCATAAAATTAGTAAAGCTAAATCTAGACAACACAATCATTTGCATCAAAAGGTTTAATAACGCTACGAAAGATGTGATAACTGCCAAAATAAGAAAAGCATAGATATAGTCTGATAAAAAATATACAATCAGAGCATCTAATACAATATTAACTAACAAACAAAATACACTTATTCGGAATACTATATTGGTTTGACTACTAATATACAACGCAGATGTAATGATTCTAATAACGACAAAACAAAATAAAGAAATAGCATAGCCCATTAAAGCCATTTGAGTAAAGTAAACATCTTGCTCATTAAACTTTCCATAATTAAATAATGTCACAACAATTGGTTTGGATAAAATTACCAGTCCCACAAGAGCTGGAACTGTAATATAGATAGCAAAATTAAGAACCTTTGAGAAAATAATCCTAAAACTAGAATAATCATTTTTATATTGAAGTAAATATGGAATAACTACCGTAGCTATCGCCGTACCAAAAACTCCATAAATAAATTGATTAACTCTATCTGCATAATAAAGCCATGCCAAACTTCCTGATACTAAAAATGAGGCAAAAAAAGTTTCAACCAATGAATTTATAGACAAGATTGAAGCTCCTATGAAGGCTGCAGGAAACTTTCTAAAAAAAACTATAACTCTAAAATCTTTTATGAAAAACATAGATTTATTAAGCTCTATTCTTCCCATAAGCTTGTAAAGCGCAACTGTAGCCATAGCTAATTGAAAAATTCCCGCTATTAAAACTGAATAAGCTACCACATATATTGGAGTATCAAAGCCTGGAGCGAGTACAACTCCCACAATCATTGAAATATTTAAAATTAAAGGGATTATAGATGCTATTACATAATTTTTATGACTATTTAGAACAGCAGATATTAATGCTACAAGAAATATAAATAAAATATATGGAATCATAATTATGAACAGTGTAGAACATAACTCTAAAACTTGATAATCATCAACAATCCCCGTAGCAAAAATACTTACCCAAATATTGGAAAAAAAGATACAACATAAAATAATAAAAAAAATAACTATCGAAATAAATAACAAAATACTCGCAACAAATTGTTTCTGTTGATTACTAACTCTTCCCTTAATATATGGATTTAATATTTGTGTTATAGCCCCTGATGAAGCTACTTTTCTCATAAACTCTGGAATTCTAAAAGCTATTAAGAAAGACTGCATTGCTATACTAGTTCCAAAAAAACTAGCTAACAACATATCTCTAATAAAACCCAGGATCTTAGACAGAAGAAGAAAAAATGAAACAATTAGACTATTTGAGAAAAATTTTTTCATTCAAAAAACTATCTTTCAATATAATCTTTAAAATAAGTAAGCGCTTTTTTATAAACATCTTGTTTAAAATAAACAACATGATTTATAGGATACCAATAACTCACCCAACGCCAATTATCAAATTCAGGTGTTTCATTAGCTTCAAGGTCAATATTTTGATCGGAACTTTTCAACTTTAATAAAAACCATTTTTGTTTTTGTCCAATACAACAAGGTTTATTTTTTCTAACTAAAGACTCTGGAATATCATAAACAAACCAATCTCTTGTTGATGCTACAACCTCAACATCATGAGGTCGCAAACCTACCTCCTCGTAAAGTTCCCTATACATAGCTTGCAAAGGAGTTTCATTTGGATTAACTCCTCCCTGAGGAAACTGCCAAGAAGTCCGGTTCTTTCTTTGTCCCCAAAATAACCTATTACGGCTATTAAGCAACACTATTGCTACATTTGCTCTGTAACCGTCTTTATCTATCATGTATTTATAAATATAAATATAAAAGCCTAATCTTTATTCTAAACTAAAAAAAAAAAGTTTTATATTAATTAAACAGAAAAATATTAAAGAAAAATTTACATTTTTAAACCAAGCTCTCTTAGTCTTTCATCTAGAAAAATTTCAGCTTTTGGGTATTTATCAGATAAATAAACTTCTGCCTTTGGATGGATAAAACATGGAGTTGATAACCTATCAACATTTTTTGTTTCACCATCTGGTTTAACAACCCTATGTTTTGTTGCTATGTATTCTCCATTTGTCATCTCTTGAAGCATATCACCTATATTAATAATTATAGACTCACTGTCACAAGGAACATCATACCACTCATTAGTAACTGGAGATAACACTTGCAAACCAGGAGAAGAAGCAATCGGCAGTAAAGTAATCAAATTAATATCTTCATGAGCAGCTGCTCTTACCGCTCCAGGTTCCTCATCACCTTTCATTGCTGGATAATGCAAAACTCTTAATAATGTTCCTGATCTTGATACAGTATCTTTCAACCTTTGAGGAAGCCTCTTAGCCACTTCTGGATCCATATAATCATCTATCCATTCCAGTAAAGTTTCTCCTAACTGCATCATTTGATCGAACATTTTTCTAGCAGCATCACTAACCTCTTCAGGATACCTACCCCATGGAAAATATAAATGATAAAAATGTTTTATATCTTTAACATTTTCACCTTTAGCTACTTCAGAGACATCTTTTGGGAAATACCCATCCTGTTTTTCTCTATCAAATAAATACTTATTAGCCTTTCCCGACTTAAAAAAGGCTTCCCATTCCTTATAAACAGTTTGTACAAGTTTCCAATCAACAGGATGAGTCTTCAAAACAGCAAAACCCGTTTCTTTCAATGACTTGGTAAAATCTGATGGCGCATTATCGGCATAATAATCAACACTAAGAATATTCATACACTCTCCACTTAAAATAAACTTTTCGTATAAATTATATCAACAATACTCCTAAGCTTGTATAAAATTATACTAACCTCGTGGATGATGTTTTTGATAAACCCGTTGCAATCTATTCTGAGAAATATGAGTATATATAGTGGTTGTAGAAACACTACTATGTCCCAAAAGCATTTGAACAGACCTCAGATCAGCTCCATTATTTAATAAGTGAGTTGCAAAAGCATGCCTTAAAGTATGTGGAGAAATTTCAGAACTTATACCCGCTAATAAAGTATAGCTCTTAATCCTATGCCAAAAAGACTGTCTTGTTATTCTTTTAAAATGCTTACTTAAAAATAAAGCCCTTTCTTTTAAAGATTGTAATAACAATGGCCTTACTTCGCTTATGTACTTTTGTAGATACTCTAAAGCATACTCTCCCATAGGGACAATTCTTTCTTTAGAGCCTTTTCCTAAAACTCTAACAAGACCGATATTCATATCAATATCATCAATATTTAGACCTACTAATTCACTAACCCTTAGACCTGTAGCATACATTAACTCTAACATAGCCCTATCTCTAACTCCGACATCTTCTTTTAGATCTGGAGCTTCTAGAAGTTTTTCAACATCTATCTCCGTCATATCTTTAGGTAAGCTCTTTTGTAACTTTGGTAATTGTAGTTTTATAGCAGGGTTCTCAGAAATATATTTATTTTTATACAACCATCCATAGAATTTTCTAAAAGTAGAAATCATTCTAGCATTTGATCTACTACTATAATTATTACCAGCCCTATATGAAATAAATTCATAAAGATGATCAAAATCTAAAGATGAAATATTTTTTTCAGAATAATATTTTTGAAGAAAACTAAGATCAGTACGATAGGAAGAAATAGTGTTTTTGCTCAACCCAGCTTCTAGCCATAGATTATCTAAAAAAACATCTACCAAGCCAGATACACTATCCATTAATATAAGTTATTATACTTTTTCCTTAATTCTCGCAGCCTTACCTGTACGACCTCTCATATAATAAAGCTTAGCTCTACGAACTTTTGCTTTTTTCTCAATTGTGATGCTATCAATAAGAGGACTATGAGTCTGGAAAGTTCTCTCAACACCAACATCTGAAGACATTTTTCTTACAGTAAATGCTGAGTGTAAGCCTCTATTTCTTTTTCTTAAAACAAAGCCTTTGAAAGCCTGTACTCTTTGCTTATCACCTTCTCTAATCCATAGATTAACTGTGATAGTATCACCAGGGTTAAACTCTGGTAAGTCTGTTCTTATTTGAGATTTTTCTACTAATTCAATAAATTTATTTTTCATTTTTTACTCCTTTTGTGCATACCATATCTTTATATTTTTTTTCTAAAAATTCTCTATCTTCTTTAGATAGGCATTGGCACTCTAATAAATCATATCGACGCTCATAAGTTCTTATCAACTTCTGATTTCGTCTCCATTTTTCTATATTTGCATGATTCCCTGACAATAATACTTCAGGAACTGCTTTCCTATTAGGAAGCACAGCTGGCTTTGTATAATGTGGGTAATCCAAAAGTCCATCATAAAAAGAATCCTCTAAAAACGAATTCTTATTACCTAAAACTCCTGGTCGTAATCTTATTATACTATCCATAATAACCATAGCAGGAAGCTCACCACCACTTAAAACAAAATTGCCAATAGAGATTTCCTCATCAACATAATCTTCGATTAAGCGTTCATCAACTCCTTCATATCTACCACATAGCAATATTAATGAATCGTTTTGAGAAAGCTCAAGAGCCTTAGCATGATCAAAAACATCACCCTGTGGCGACAAGTATACTACTTTTGTATTAGAACCTAAAGATTTTTTTGCTTCTAATATAGCTCTCTCTAGCGGCTCATATTTCATCACCATACCAGCACCACCACCGAAGCTAGTATCATCAACAGTAGAATACTTATCTTTAGTAAAATCTCTAGGGTTATAACATTTTAACTCAACTTGCGACTCTTTAACCGCTCTAGAAGTTATGCCAAAGTTAGTTAAAGCTTGAAAGATTTCTGGAAATATTGATATAGCAGCAAACTTCATATAAATAAATTAATAATCATATTCCCAATCAACTATTATTTTTTTATTTTCTAAATCAACATCCAAAATATAGTTATTAATGTATGGAATCAAATATTCATCTTCTGATTTTTTACAAATAAGAACATCATTATAGCCAGTCTCCATTATATCAATAACAGAACCAAAACTATCCTTACTCTTATTATAAACCTTCATACCTATAAGATCAGTCCAGTAAGTTTCATCTTCCTTTAACTTTGGTAAAGCTTCTCTTGGAACGCCTATAAGAGCATTAGTAAATTTCTTAGCATCATTTATATCATCAATGCCTGCCAATTTTATATAGATTTTATTTCCTCTTCTAAAAACATGCTCACCTTGTAACTCATCCCAAGACATATCATTTTGAAAATTCAAATACCATTTACCATAAGACAAAATAGCTTCTATATCATTAGCGAATGGATAAAGCCTAAGCTCTCCACCTAGTCCATAAGTAGAGCCAATCCGAGCTATTTCAACGAAATTTTTAGACATTTAGAAATTAAGAGATTTTAAAGAAAATTTAATTAAGCTGCTTTCTTAGCTTCTTTCACAAGAGAAGAAACTCTATCTGAAAGTTGCGCTCCATTAGAAACCCAGTGATTAACCCTATCTAAATCAAGCTTCAATCTTTCTTCGCCACCTTTAGCTAAAGGATTGAAAAAACCGAGTCTTTCAATAAATTTACCGTCTCTAGGACTTCTTTTATCAGCTACTACGATTTTATAAAAAGGACGCTTCTTAGCACCACCGCGAGCCATACGAATTACTACCATAATCTTCTCCAATTAATATATTTAAATTTTTTAATATTTTATATATAAAGTCTTTAAATAAACAAGACTCATAAAAATAATAGCAATACTTTAAATGCTATAACTAAAAAAGTCAAGTGTTGACTATAGTTTGTAATTAGTTATAATACTCACTTAGTCGCCATATTTAACAAACAACTTGCTTGCGACGGAAAATAAAAAGCTAAAGCGTTTCTCTTAAAGTTTGATCATTACTTTCTTAGGGACCTTTTGCAAAAAACTAGAAGGGAACAAAACATATGTCAAAAAATTATTTATTTACTTCAGAATCTGTTTCAGAGGGCCACCCAGACAAACTTGCTGACCAAATATCTGATGCCATTCTTGATGAGATATTAAAACAAGATAAAAATGCCAGAGTCGCATGTGAAACTCTAGTAAAAACAGGAATGGCTCTAGTAGCCGGTGAAATCTCAACTAATGCATGGATTGATATTGAAGAGCTTGTAAGAAAAGTTATTACTGAAACTGGGTATGATGATGCCAACAAAGGTATAGATGGAAGAACTTGCTCTGTAATAAATGCTATAGGAAAGCAATCTTCTGACATTGCACAAGGAGTAGATAGAGGGTCTCTTGAAGATTTAGGAGCAGGAGATCAAGGCTTAATGTTTGGTTTTGCCACAAATGAAACTCCAACGCTTATGCCATCTGCTATATATTACTCACATCTATTAATGAGAAAACAAGCTGAACTAAGAAAGTCTAAAAAGTTAAGCTGGTTGCGTCCAGATGCTAAAGCACAAGTCACATTAGCATATGAGAATGACAAGCCTAAATTTATAGATACAATTGTACTATCCACGCAGCATGATGAAACAATCTCTCAAAAAGATTTACATGATGCAGTGATCGATGAAATAGTGAAAACTACTATTCCAAAGGATCTAATTACAAAAGATACAAAATATCATATTAATCCTACTGGCGTATTTTTAATAGGTGGACCACAAGGTGACTGCGGTCTTACTGGTAGAAAGATTATAGTAGACACTTATGGTGGAGCTGCTCACCATGGTGGTGGTGCTTTCTCAGGAAAAGATCCATCTAAAGTAGACCGCTCAGGTGCCTATATGGGCAGATATATTGCCAAAAACATTGTAGCAGCTGAATTAGCGGATAAATGTGAAGTTCAAGTTGCTTATGCTATTGGTGTAGCGAAACCAGTTTCTCTTATGGTAAATACTTTTGGCACAGGCAAAATTTCTGATTCCGCTATAGAAAAATTAGTTAATGAAGCATTTGACCTAAGAGTTGGCAAAATTATTGAAAATCTAGACTTACTAAGACCAATCTATAGAAAAACTTCTAACTATGGACATTTTGGCCGCGAACTACCAGAGTTTAGCTGGGAAAAGATTGATAAAGCAGATACCCTTTTAGAACTATATAAATAACCCTCTATTAATTAAATGGATATACAATAGGTATTAGCAAAATACATGTTGCTATATATACAATAGATACAGGCACACCTACTACAATAAAATCTCTCCAACGGTAAGAAGTAGCATTAAAAACCATAAGATTTGTCTGATAACCATACGGAGTTAAAAAGCTTGCAGAAGCAGCAAATGCTATGCCTATTATTATAGGAAAAGAATCTATTCCCACCCCTTGAGCTAAATTAGATGCGACTGGAAACATTATGGCTACAGCCGCATTATTTGTAATTAGCTCAGTAAGAAGCATAGTAAGTATAAAAATACCCGCAAATATTACATATGGCTCTAAATTCTGTAAATAATCTGCTGAAAAATTTACTATCACTTTAGCAAGTCCAGTATTTTCCATACTAGAGGCTATACAAAGTGAAGAGGTAACTATCATCCAAATCCTTATTGGAAGAGAATTTCGTATTTCTGAAAGTGATAAACATCCTGTTATTAAAAGTAAGGCCAGCAATAGAAAAGAAGTATTAAACAAAGATTCTCCTGTAATAACGGCATACCCCACCATTAAAACAAACCCAATAACTGTCAACTTCTCACGCCACCCTGACAATATATTATGGAGCTCTACATCTTCGTCTATAAGATAAAAGTTTTTCCCAAATTTTTTATTATTAGAAATTGATTTTCTAGTTGCTAAAATCAACATATCGCCAGCCTTCACTTTTACATCATTTAACTCACTTTCAAGAGAATTCTCAGCTTTTTTAATTCCAACCACAGTCGCATAAAAATTTTTAGGAAAATTAATAGTTTTAATAGATTTTCCTCGAAGAAGTGATGTCTCCTTAACTATAACTTCTATCAATTCAACATTATCAAATCCTTTAGACATAGCATGCAACGTTAAGTCTTTAATCTGAGATAAAATACTTATTTTTGAAATATCTCCAACAAATATTAGTTTATCTTCACTTTTTAAGACTGTAGTAGCTCTAATTTGAGCTATTCTTTTACCATCTTTCCTAATTATAGTTTTTAAAGTTAATCCATCCAGATGCCTAATACCTGCTCCACTAACACTTAAACCTTCTAGCTTTGATCCGGCTTGCAACTCTACTTCAATAAAATAACCTTTATCTTTAGTATTATCGGATTTTATTTTAGGAAGAAATAAGCTTGTAAAATATAAAACCAAACATCCTAATAGCGCAACAACTAATCCTATTGGAGTAAATGTGAAAAAATTAAAACCCTCATGTCCTTCACTTATATACATACTATTAACAATTAAATTAGTCGAAGTTCCTATTAATGTTAGAGTTCCTCCCATAATAGTGGCAAACGACATAGGTAATAATAGCCTTGAAGGAAAATAAAGCTTAGTCGATTTAATAGCATTAATAAGTACAGCTGATACCGCCGTATTATTTAATATGGCTGAAGATATCGCAGATATACCTATTATTCTTATTAAAGTTTTACGTTCATTTTTTCCAAAAAGCAGTCTTTTAAGTTTCTGCAAAATACTAGTTTTTGCTAAAGCCACTGCGATTAGCATCAAAAATACTAACGTAGCAAGCCCAGGATTAGAAGCATTCATTATTAAATTATCCTTACTATACCAACCAAGCAGATAGCATACCAACATAGTAATGGAAAAAATTAATACCGTTTTCTCTTGATACTTAACTAAGAAAGCTAGCATAGCAATAAGCACTATAAATAATGCAACTTGACTGTATAACATTATATAAAATGAGAGATAATACGTTTATTTTACTATAACAGAATAAACTTATTAAAACATAGAAAATTTAAAGGTAGTTTAGAAGAATTAAGATGCTGTACTAGCTTGATAGCTTTTTTTAGACTCAACAAACTCAACTTTTAGATCTTTATATTTTGACTTAATTACTTTCACATCAGCTTTAGACAATACTTTTTCTTTCTTTGCCTTCAAATACTCTTGCTTAGCATTATACATACTCTTCATATTTGAAACAAAAGCAGCATATTTTTCTTCAATTGCAGAATGCTTAATTTTATTTGTCGATTCTAAAGCCTGTTCTAATTTAACTTTAGCTTTAGCAATCTCTATTAAATGTTTTGGCGTAGTTTTAAGATCTGTACACCAACCTAATTTAGCACAACCTGCAATAAGCCATTTAGATGGATCAAAGTCAAAGAATCTAATACCATTTCTATAGTCTCCAGCAAAAGCATGATGATAATTATGGTACCCTTCCCCACCAGTAACAAGAGCTGTTACAAAACTATCTCTAGCTGTATTTTTTGTTGAATAAGGTCTTCTGCCTAACATGTGAGCTAACGAGTTTATACAGAAAGTTGCATGATGTACCAAAACAACTCTTAGAAAACCTCCTAATAAAACACAAGCAATAACTCTACCTGTAAACAAGCCATATAATGCTGGCAAGCCAAAACAAGCTAGCATACCTAAAACTGTATAGTATTTATTTTGAAATACTAAAGCTTTATCTTTCATCAAATCATTAATACCACGGATTTCTTGTACATCTGGGGTATTATATTTCAAAAGCCACCCAAAATGAGAATACCAAAACCCTCTAGTTGCTGCATACGGGTCTTTTATAGGATCATCAACATCTTTATGATGTTTTCTATGATCTGAAGCCCATTGCAATACACTATTTTGTAAAGCAGCTGTTCCAAAAATTAATAATATGTAACTAATAACCTTATTAGCTTTATATGCTTTATGAGACCATAATCTATGATACCCCATAGTTATACTCAATCCTGTTAAAGCATAAAATATAGCTAAACAGATAAAGTCAGATGTTTGGAAACCATAAAAATATGCATATAACGGCACAGCCACTAGCGTAAAAGCAGGTATAACTATTAAGCCGAAAAAGCTTTTCCAAACGATAGAACCTTCTTTTTCGAAGGTTGTTGTTAAATTTTTATTCATGAAAACCCTTTTTTATTGTAAAGATTAAATTTTATTCTGTCTAATTAGACACCTTAAGCATAGCATAAAACATCGCTAGATAATAGCTTAGATTTTATACCTTGGAAAAACCTCTATATCTAATCTCTCAATTTCATCTCTATGGCAGTATCTATATCCACCAGCTAAAGCTATCATTGCACCATTATCAGTACAATATTTTAATGGTGGAAAAAATATTTGAAAATTATAATCTTTTGCCATCTTATTTAAACTTTCTCGCAAGTAAATATTAGCACTAACACCACCTGAAACAACAAGACGTCTAAAACCAGCCTGCCCCAAAGCTTTTTCACATTTATGCACTATTACATCAATAGCGGCTTCTTGAAAAGCATAACAAAGATTTGCTTTATTTTCTTCAGTCTTTAATTTTTCATTTTGCCAAGCATTTAATACTGCCGTTTTTAGTCCACTAAAACTAAAATTCAAATCAGAACTATTTTTCATTGGCCTTGGTAGTATATATCTTTTTTTATCTATCGCTAACTCAGCAAATCTCGCTACTTCAACTCCACCAGGATATGACATTCCCAAAAGTTTAGCAGTCTTATCAAAAGCTTCTCCTATTGCATCATCTATAGATTCTCCTAACAATCTATATTCAGCAAACTTACTTACCTCAAACAATTGCGTATGACCACCTGAAACCAATAAAGCTAAATATGGATACTGAATATCGCTATCTTCATCTAATAGAGGAGATAACAAATGTCCTTCTAAATGATGAATTGGAACTGTAGGGATGTCATAGATAAAACCAACACTTTTTGCAAAAGTGGCTCCAACCATTAAAGCTCCCACAAGTCCTGGTGCAAAAGTGTAAGCAATACAGTCAATATCTTTCAAAGAAAGTTTAGCTTTTGATAAAACATCTTTAGTTAAAGAATATAGTTTCGCTATATGTTCTCGTGACGCAAGCTCCGGAACAACTCCTCCATAATCTTGATGCAACTTTATTTGACTATATAAAGAGTCTGATAGAAGCTTTCCATTAGCAGAATCATAAATAGCTATTCCAGTTTCATCACAAGAACTTTCTATACCTAAAATTAGCATAATTATTTCTTCGCTGCACCGCCATTTGTTTTAGTTATTTGTATAAATTTAGTTATAAAAGATCCAAATACTAATCCTATAACAAACGCTATTGTCATTAGCATGATTAAAGGCACATCTTTAACTGTTCCAAAAATATAATCAAAGTCTACTTTATCTGTGTTTAATATAGATAAAATAACAATAATAATAATAGTTGCACCAAAAAATAATTGCCAAAATAATTTAGTTATCATATTAAACATTTACCATAAAAATTAATAAATAAAAGTTAGTATAATTATAAATTAAAAGAAAAAATAATTAAAAGTTTTTTATAAACAGAAGAAAGAAACTATTAGAAGTCTAAAGATTCAAGAGCATTTCTTAACGATTCTTCAATATCATCATTAACATTGCTATCATCATTAACATCAGCAAAACTCTCAACGCTATTTTCCTGAGTCACAAATTCAGAAGCAATATTGTCAAAAATAGCTGAATCATCTACTCCTAGATCTTCTCTCAGTTTGTCAATTTTAGCTGTTTCTTTTCTAACTGCCAAACCTGTACCTGTTGGAATCAATCTACCTATTAATACATTCTCCTTTAAGCCTCTTAAATTATCTACCTGACCATTTATAGAGGATTCAGTAAGAACTCTTGTAGTTTCTTGGAATGACGCTGCGGATAAGAACGATTCCGTAGATAAAGAAGCTCTAGTAATACCCATTAATACAGGATCAAACTCTATCAACCTCTTTCCTTCAGCTGCTAATTTATCATTTTCTTCCAATATTCTTACTAATTCAATAGCTTCATCTTTAACGAATTTACTATCTCCTTCATCAAGAACTATTGCTTTTCTTAACATCTGTCTTACTACTGTTTCTATATGCTTATCGTTAATAACAACGCCTTGCATACGATAAACAGACTGAGCTTCAAATAATATATAATCAGCAAATTCTTCCAACCCTTTAAGCTTAAGTAACTCATGAGGATCTGTTGGACCGTCAACTAAAACATCACCTTTAGATATAGTTTCTCCATCAAATACATTCAAATGTCTAGATTTTGGCAACAAAATTTCATCTATCAAGATTCCATCTTTCTCAAAAATCTCGATCCTTTGTTTTTCTTTTGTATCTCTATTACCTAACTTAACTACACCATCACAAGGAGCTAGTATAGCAGCTTCTTTAGGTCTTCTAGCCTCGAATAACTCTGCAACTCTTGGAAGACCGCCAGTAATATCTTTATTTTTAGAACCTTCTAGAGGAATCTTAGCAACTATATCTCCAACTTCTATTTTTGAACCATCCGTAACGTTAAGGACAGCTCCAACAGCTAGATTAATTATTTTCAATTCTTTCCCTTTAGAATCTAGTATCTTAACTACAGGTTTCATATGCTTAACAGTAGCTCTTTGAGAAACAGAAGTTATTTCTATAGTAAGCTGACCTGTTAAATCATCAGATTTATGTCTTGATGTTATTCCATCAACAATATCTTCCAATATAACCGTACCAGCAACATCAGAAATTATTGGCTGAGCATGAGGATCCCAAGATGCTATAACATCTCCAATATAAACCTCACTACCATCAATTAATGGTAGTATCGCCCCCATATGTACTTTATGTTTTTCTCTAGTTCTTCCCATGCTATCAGAAACTATTAATTCTCCTGCGCGAGATACTACAACTTGCTTACCTTCTTTATTAGTTACTGTTCTTATGTTATCAAACTTAACTGAACCACTAGTTTTAACCTTGATATCACTCGCTGTAACACCTAAAGATGCTGCACCACCTGTATGGAAGGTTCTCATAGTAAGCTGAGTACCTGGTTCACCAATAGATTGAGCGGCAATAACCCCTACAGACTCTCCAACATTAACTTGTCTTTCACGAGCCAAATCTCTTCCATAACATTTAGCGCATAACCCTCTACGAGTATTACAAGTAATTGGTGAACGTAGCTTGATCATATCAATGCCGTTTTCATCAAGTAACTCAACTAGATTTTCATCAAGTAAA
This sequence comes from Pseudofrancisella aestuarii, assembly GCF_003574475.2. Classification (NCBI taxonomy): domain Bacteria; kingdom Pseudomonadati; phylum Pseudomonadota; class Gammaproteobacteria; order Thiotrichales; family Francisellaceae; genus Pseudofrancisella; species Pseudofrancisella aestuarii. The sequence continues at coordinate 123,144 of NZ_QLIS02000003.1, forward strand.
GTACCTGCTTCTAATAAAACCTCATTCTTACTACTATAAACATCAGCAGCTAAAACTCTTCCTAAAGCTCTTTCTGCCAATGGCACTTTAACTTCGCCATCTTCAACTATTGCTGAAAACATTAAGCCATCATCTGTTCCACAATCTTCTTCAATAATTACTAAATCTTGTGCAACATCTACAAGCCTACGAGTTAAATAACCAGCATTCGCTGTTTTAAGAGCCGTATCTGCTAAACCTTTACGAGCTCCGTGAGTAGATGTAAAGTATTGAAGAACCGATAACCCTTCTCTAAAGTTAGCTGTAATAGCTGTCTCAATCGTTGTACCATCTGGTTTTGACATTAGACCCCTCATACCAGCAAGCTGTCTCATCTGGTCATAAGATCCTCTCGCACCAGACTTCGCCATCATATAAACTGAGTTGAAAGATTCTATTTCTTTTTCTTTACCATCAACTAAAGCTTTTTCTTTAGAAATAGCTTCCATCATTGAAGCACCAACCTCATCAGAAGTTTTACTCCATATATGAACTATATTATTATATCTTTCATTTTCAGTAACTAATGAAGACTGATATTGTTCTGTTATATGCTTAACTTCTTTTTCAGCTTTTTCAATTTTTTCTTCTTTATCTGTTGGAATAACCATGTCATCAACACCAACAGATACACCCGAAATTGTAGAATATTTAAAACCAGCGTACATTAAATGGTCCGCCAAAAGAACTGTTGCTTTACCACCAAGGATTCTAAAGCTTTGGTTTATAATATTACCGATTTCTTTTTTAACAAGCACTCTATTAATTAGAGAAAAAGACAAACCGTCCGGTAAAATATTGATCAACAATGCTCTACCCACAGTAGTATCAACTATTCCTTTTTCACTATAGGTATTACCCTTAGTGTCAAATACTTGTCTATTCACTCTAAATTTAATTTTTGCATGAATATCTACAGTTCCTGAATTATACGCTCTACTAACATCTTCATAACTAGAGAAAAGTTTACCTTCGCCTTTCGAGCCTTCTTTTTCTCTAGTTATATAATAAAGCCCAAGTACTATATCTTGAGTAGGAGTAATAACAGGCTGTCCACTTGCTGGAGACAAAATGTTATTTGTAGACATCATAAGAACTCTAGACTCAAGCTGAGACTCTACAGTTAAAGGAACATGTACAGCCATTTGGTCACCATCAAAGTCAGCGTTGAACGCCGCACAAACTAATGGGTGTAATTGAATAGCTTTACCTTCAATAAGCTTAGGTTCAAAAGCTTGAATACCTAATCTATGCAACGTTGGAGCTCTGTTAAGAAGAACGGGATGCTCTCTAATAACAGTTTCTAGAATATCCCATACTACTGACTCTTCTAACTCTACCATTCTTTTAGCTTGCTTAATAGTTGTAGCATAACCACCAAGTCTTAACTTAGAATAAACAAATGGTTTAAATAATTCTAAAGCCATCTTCTTAGGCAAACCACACTGATGTAATTTCAAAGAAGGTCCAACAGTAATTACAGAACGACCAGAATAGTCAACACGTTTACCTAATAAGTTTTGACGGAAACGACCTTGCTTACCTTTAATCATATCTGCTAATGATTTAAGAGGTCTCTTATTAGATCCTGTTACGGCTCTACCTCTTCTACCGTTATCTAAAAGAGCATCCACAGATTCCTGAAGCATTCTTTTTTCATTTCGAACTATAATATCTGGAGCGTTTAGATCTAATAATTTTTTAAGTCTATTATTTCTATTGATAACTCTACGATATAAATCATTTAAATCAGACGTTGCAAATCTACCACCTTCAATAGGCACAAGAGGTCTTAAATCTGGTGGAAGAACTGGTAATACAGTCATAACCATCCACTCAGGTTTATTACCAGAAGCTTGGAAAGTCTCCATAAGTCTTAATCTTTTTACAGCTTTCTCTCTTCTCGCTGTTGACTTACTTTCTTCATACTCTGCCTGAAGAGCTTCAATTTCTGAATCCATATCAGTTTCAGAAAGAAGAGCGTAAATAGCTTCAGCGCCCATAGAAGCTTCAAACTCATAACCATAGCTTTCTAATGCTTCTGCATACTCCTCATCTGTAAGAAGTTGTTTTCTTTCTAAAGGAGTCATACCAGGGTCTGTTACTATATATGATTCAAAATATAGAACTTTCTCTACATTTTTAAGCGGCATATCTAAAAACAAGCCAATTCTAGAAGGTAATGATTTTAGATACCATATATGAACAACAGGACAAACTAAATCAATGTGCCCCATTCTTTCTCTTCTTACTTTAGCTTGCTCTACTTCAACACCACATCTTTCACAGACAACACCACGATGCTTAAGTCTTTTATATTTACCACATAGACACTCATAATCTTTTACAGGGCCAAAAATTTTAGCACAAAAAAGACCATCTCTCTCTGGCTTAAAAGTTCTATAATTTATGGTTTCAGGTTTTTTAACCTCACCATGTGACCATGAACGAATAACTTCAGGCGATGCCAAAGAAATTTTGATTATGTCAAATTTTTTGCTATTGTAATTCTGATTCAGGATACCGTTACTCAAGGTATATTCTCCTATAATTTATTTATTTTGATTACAAACAAAATATATGTTTATAAAATGGGCTTTTACTCTTCTTCATCTGAAGATTGATCAAAGTCCATGTCAATACCTAATGCTCTAACTTCATTTCTTAAAACATTAAATGATTCTGGTACATCAACATTCATAGTTAATTTACCATCAACTATATTCTTATACATTTTAGATCTACCAGTTATATCATCAGACTTAACCGTTAGCATTTCTCTTAATGTATAAGCAGCTCCATAAGCTTGAAGTGCCCAAACTTCCATCTCACCAAATCTTTGGCCACCAAACTGAGCTTTACCACCCAACGGCTGTTGAGTTACCAAACTATATGAACCTGTTGATCTAGCATGCATTTTATCATCAACCAAGTGATCTAGCTTAAGCATATACATATAGCCAACCGTGACCTCTCTATCGAAAGGTTTTCCACTACGCCCATCGTATAATCTCATTTGGCCATTAGTTGCAAAACCACCTATTTTAAGAAGTGACTTAATATCTTCTTCCTTAGCGCCATCAAATACAGGAGTAGCTATTGGAACACCAGCCTTAAGGTTATTTGCTAAGGTTAAAACTTCATTATCACCTAAGCTCTCAATATCAACTTTCTTATTCCCAACACTATTATAAACTTCATCCAGTGTTTTTCTAAGTTCTGCCGCTTTCTTTGAGTCTTCTAAAGCCTTCTCAATTTTTTTACCTAAACCATAAGAAGCAAGACCTAAATGAGCCTCTAAAATCTGACCTATATTCATACGAGAAGGAATACCTAAAGGATTCAAACAAACATCAACAGGCGTTCCATCTTCCATAAACGGCATATCTTCTATAGGCAATACTCTAGAAACAACACCTTTGTTACCATGTCTACCAGCCATTTTATCACCTGGCTGTATTCTCTTCTTAATAGCAACAAAAACTTTAACTGTCTTAAGAACACCAGGAGAAAGATCACTACTCTGTGTTACAGATTTTTTCTTAGCTTCAAATCTACTTTCTATAGCAATTTTAGCTGAGTCGTAATACTCTTTTGCTTTCTCTACTTTTTCATTAATTTTTTCAGACTCAAATTCAATTTCTAACCACTTAGAGAAAGGGAGCTTGTCTAAAAATTCTTTAGTTACAACAGCTCCTTTTTTAAGCCCTTTAGATTTAGATACTTTTTGTCCAACAATTTCTTTTTCAATAGAAGATCTAACTATAGACTCTATAACAGCAAACTCTTCATCAAAGTCTTTCCTAATTTTAGAAATCATTTGTTTTTCAATTTCTAAAGCTCTCTGACTTTTCCCGCCTTTATCATTTTCAAATACCTGAACGTTAATAACTGTTCCAGATGTTCCACTAGGCATTCTCAATGAACTATCTGCTACATTAGCTGCTTTCTCATTGAAAATAGCTCTCAAAAGCCTTTCTTCTGGAGTAAGTTGTTGCTCAGCTTTTGGAGTTATTTTTGCTACAAGAATATCACCTGACTCAACATTTGCGCCAATATGAACTATTCCAGATTCATCAAGCTTTGACAATCCACTTTCACTAACGTTAGGAATATCCGCTGTAATTTCTTCTGGTCCAAGCTTTGTATCACGAGCCACACAAGTAAATTCTTCAATATGAATACTAGTATATTTATCATCCTTAACGACTCTCTCAGATAATAGAATAGAATCCTCAAAGTTATACCCATTCCACGGCATGAAAGCAACCATAAGGTTGTGACCTAAGGAAAGCTCGCCAAAGTCCGTAGCAAAACCATCAGCTAAAACATCACCTTTCTCAATTTTATCGCCAACGTTAACGATTGGTCTTTGGTTAATACAAGTATTTTTGTTAGATCTCTTGAACTTTGTTAGATTGTAAATATCCACAAGATTATTTGCTTTAGCTTTCTTTGTATTTACTCTGACCACAATTCTATTAGAGTCAACTTCCTCTATCGTTCCTGGATTTCTAGCAACAATACAGTTACCCGAATCTCTAGCAACAATCTTTTCCATTCCTGTGCCAACAAGTGGTTTTTCTGACCTAAGTGTAGGGACAGCTTGACGTTGCATGTTTGCTCCCATCAATACCCTATTTGCATCATCATGCTCCAAGAAAGGTATTAAAGCCGCAGCAGCTGAAACCATCTGCTTAGCAGAAACATCCATATACTGAACTCTACTAGATTCAGTAAAAATAGCCTCACCACCTGAACGACACTGAATCAACTCATCAACAAAATGGTTATTTTTATCTAATCTAGTTGATGCTTGTGCAATTACATATTTCCCTTCATCAATAGCTGATAAGTACTCTATTTCATTAGTAACTTTACCATCTATAACTTTCCTATAAGGGGCCTCTAGAAAACCATAATCATTAACTCTAGCATAACTAGCTAAAGAGTTAATTAGACCAATATTTGGCCCCTCTGGTGTTTCAATAGGACATAACCTACCATAGTGAGTTGAGTGAACATCTCGCACCTCAAACCCGGCTCTATCACGAGATAAACCACCAGGCCCTAATGCTGAAATCCTTCTCTTATGCGTAACCTCTGATAATGGATTATCTTGATCCATAAATTGAGATAATGCACCTGAAGTAAAAAACTCCTTAATAGCTGCTGTAATAGGCTTGGAATTAACTATATCTTTTGGCATAAGTCTATCTTTATGAACTAAAGACATACTTTCTCTAATACCCTTCTCAACTCTATAAAGTCCTATTCTGAACTGGTTTTCAACCATTTCACCTACAGAACGAACTCTTCTATTTCCTAAATGATCAATATCATCTACATTACCCTTGCCATCGCGAATATTAATAAGCTCTTCAAGAACACCAATAATATCGCTATTTTCAAGAATATAAATATCTTTTGAAACCTTATCGCTATTTAGTCTAGCATTTAATTTCATTCTACCTATATCTGATAGACTATATCTACTTTCAATAAAGAAAAGACCCTCGAACAGAGCCTTAACTGATGCAGCAGCTGGAGGATCTCCTGGTCTTAAAACCTTATAAATCTCAACTAATGCTTCTTCAGTAGTCTTAGTTAAATCATACTTTAAAGTATCAGAGATATATCTACCTCTTTCTGTTGTTATAAAATCAACAACATCCAACTCTAAAATTCCTGCTTCTGCACATTTTTCTAACAAGCTATCAGTTATATCATCATTTGCAGATGCTATAATCTCTCCTGTTTTTTTATTTACTATATCTTCAGAAACTCTAAGTGTTTTAACTAAATCCAAATCAATAGATATTGACTCAACACCTGCATCTTTAATTTTCTTAACATCTCTTGTAGTTAACTTCTTATTTTTCTTTATAAGAACTTCACCTTTTGAATCAGATATATCAAACTTAAGCACTTCACCTTTTAATTTAGCAATGTTATCTAATTTGAGTTGAAAGTTTTCACCATCAAACAAGATAGTTTCACTAGTAGAAAAATGCTTTAATATTTCTTCTTGAGAATATCCTAGTGCTCTTAATATAACCGTAGCACAAATTTTTCTCTTTCTATCTATTCTTGCCCAAACAATACCTTTTGAATCAAACTCAAAATCCAACCAAGAACCTCTATACGGTATAATTCTCGCAGAAAATGCTCCTTCTTCAGAATCATCCTTACTAAAGAAAACTCCAGGAGAACGGTGAAGCTGAGAAACAACCACCCTTTCTGTACCATTAACTATAAAAGTACCATTACTAGTCATCAAAGGGATATCCCCCATATAGACAAACTCTTCCCTTATATCTTCTACTATTTTCTCTCCAGGAAGAGCCTCTTTATTATAAACGACTAGTCTAAGTTTAACATTAAGAGGAGCATCATAAGTCGCCCCTCTTATTTGGCATTCACTTTCATCAAAAGTTGGCTCACCTATTTCATAATCAACATAATGAAGCTCATATTGTCCATTTTTACTTTCAATAGGAAAAGAAAGCTTCAATACAGCTTCTAAACCAGATTTTGCTTGAGCATCTTTATCTGCATCAAGTTGCAAAAACTTTTTATAAGATTCAGTCTGTACAGCCAGCAAGTACGGCACATCCAAAATATGAGGAAGAACTCCAAACTCTTTACGAATTCTCTTTTTCTCAGCGTATGAGTAAGACATCAAAAACATCCCTAAGATTTTTGTTTAAACAAATAACAAAACAAAAACGCAAATATGAATATATCTGCACCAATCTATATCTTCAATACTAGAAAGACTAGGAGCCAAAAATTGACTACTAGTCTAATATTTCCTTTAAATTTTATATTTAAAATTATAATTATTTAAGCTCAACTTTAGCGCCAGCTTCTTCAAGTTGCTTTTTAAGAGCTTCAGCATCATCTTTAGAAGCAGCTTCTTTGACTGTAAAAGGAGTACCCTCTACAGCATCTTTAGCTTCTTTAAGACCTAAGCCAGTTGCTGTTCTAACTGCCTTAATAGCAGCAATTTTATTTGCACCAGCATCAACTAAAACAACATCAAATTCAGTCTTCTCTTCAGCAGCTTCAGCAGGACCAGCAGCAGCAGGACCAGCAACAGCAACAGCAGCAGCAGCAGAAACACCAAATTTTTCTTCCATCATTTTAACCAATTCACATACATCCATTACACTCATTTCAGCAACAGCATTTAGGATATCTTCTTTTGTTATAGCCATTTTAATAACTCCTTTTATTTAACAATTAATTCTTTAAATAGCTTTTTCTAATTTTACAAACCAAAGTAATATTTTACTTACTATCTCCAACAGCAGCAAAGACTCGCACAGCTTGAGTAGGAATCTCATTAAGAGTACGAACAAACTTAGCAACTGGCGCTTGCATAACACTAAGTAATGTAGCAAGAGCTTCCTCCCTAGTAGGAAGCTTAGCAAAGTCATCTAATTTCTCAGGACCAAATACTTCACCAGACATCGCTAAATTTTTAACTTCAAAAGCATTGTGATCTTTTGCAAAGTTTTTAAATAATTTAGCTGCCGCACCTGGCTCATCCTTAGAAAGAGCAAGAACAAGAGGACCTTTGAGCACTTCACCCAAACATTCCAACTCAGTTCCCTTAATTGCTAAACGTGCTAAGTTGTTACGAACAACTCTTAAATAAACTCCCGATTCACGCGCTTGCTTTCTTAATGAAGTCATTTCATTAACAGTCAAGCCACGATAATCAGCTACCGCTGCAGACAATGCTAAGGATACATGTTCAGCAACTTCTTCAACTATTGCCTTCTTATCCTCTATTCTAAGTGCCATAATCGACTCCTTATGTTTATTGTCTACACTCATTTATTTATTAACACGATATTTAAACCAAAAAGGTTGTCAAACATCGTCTGCGTAGGATAATTATTAAGCCAGAAATCCAGCTCCTACGGTCTTTGATCGTTGCATTTTCACACAACCCAAAGAAATTGCAAAAGCAAATTTTATATAGTTAAATCAGAAAAGTCAACACTTATTCCTGGACCCATAGTACTAGATACAGAAACTTTCTTCAGATATATACCTTTAGAATTCGCTGGCTTAGCTTTTTTAAGATCAACTAATAATTTTTCTAAATTTTGCTTTAATGCATCAGAAGTAAAGTTAACTTTGCCAATAGTAGTGTGAACTATACCAGCTTTATCAACTCTATATCTAACCTGACCTGCCTTAGCATCAACAACCGCTTTAGCAACGTCCATAGTAACAGTACCAACTTTTGGATTTGGCATAAGGCCCTTTGGACCAAGTATTTGACCCAACTGACCAACGACTCTCATAGCATCAGGAGACGCTATAACAACATCAAAATCCATATTACCTTTCTTAACTTCATCGGCCAAGTCTTCCATACCAACAATTTCAGCCCCAGCCTCTTTTGCTGCATCAGCTGCAGGACCTTTAGCAAAAACAGCAACCCTTACAGACTTACCAGTTCCATTAGGTAGCACAGAAGCTCCTCTAACTACTTGATCAGATTTTCTAGGATCTACACCAAGAGCAACAGAAACATCTACAGATTCAACGAACTTAACAGAAGAAACTTCTCTTAAGATATCGAACGCTTCTGGAACATTATATTTTTTCTCAGCATCTACTTTAGCCGAAATATTTTTCATTCTTTTTGAAATTTTAGCCATCATTAAACCCCTTCTACTTTCACACCCATACTACGAGCACTTCCTGCAATAATTCTTACAGCAGCATCTAGGCTTGCTGCAGTCAAATCAGGATCTTTAGTCTTCGCAATCTCTTCTAACTGCGCACGAGTAATTGTTCCAACAAACTCTTTTGACGGATTTGAAGAACCAGATTTAAGTTTAATAGCTTTCTTAATTAAATAAGAAGCTGGCGGCGTTTTCATTTCAAATGTAAAACTACGATCACTATAAACAGATATTTCTACAGGAATCGGAGAACCTGGCTCCAATCCTTGAGTTTTAGCGTTGAATTCTTTACAGAATCCCATAATATTAACACCATGCTGACCTAACGCCGGACCAATAGGAGGACTCGGATTAGCTTGACCAGCCTTAACTTGTAACTTAATAATAGCTTCTACTTTTTTCTTAGCCATTTTATTTTCTCCAAAATCAGGTTAATAACACTTGTGACTCAAACACAAGCTCCCCAACGAATCCTAAAAATTAGGATTCTTTCTCAACTTGAGAAAACTCGAGCTCAACAGGCGTCGATCTACCAAAAATAGACACAGCCACTCTAACTCTTGATTTCTCATAGTTAACTTCTTCAACAACTCCAGTAAAATCATTAAATGGCCCTTCTAAAACCCTAACAACCTCACCCACTTGATAAGTTTTTCTAAGCTTAGGCTCAACTTTAGCAGCATCCCCTTCTATAAAACTTAAAATTCTTTCTATTTCTTTTTTGCTTAAAGGAATTGGCTTTCCTCTAGAGCCAACAACAGTCAAAACTCTAGGAACCGATTTTATAAGCTGCCAAGCATCAGTAGTTAAATCTGCTTCAAGTAGAATATAGCCAGGGAAAAATTTCCTTTCACTTTTTCGCTTCTGTCCACCCTTCATTTCAACAACATTCTCAGTTGGCACAAGGATTCTACCAAAACTTTTTTCAAAACCAGCTACTTTTATATTTTCCTCCAGTTGCATCTTGACTCTTTTTTCATAGCCAGAGTGCACCTGCACAACGTACCAAAGCATAACAAACCCTTAATTAACCCAAGAAAAGCTGGACTACCTTTCCAAATAACATTCCAAATAAATAAATAAATACCGAAAAAATCATAACTACAACTATTACCATCGCGGTAATTGTCATAGTCTCCTTTCTAGTTGGCCACACGACTTTTGCCATTTCCAGTTTAGAAGCATTAAAGAAAGTCCAAAATCTACGCCCTTGATTAGTAAATCTAGCAATCACTAACGCCACCAAAACCGTAATAACCACTATAGAGGTTATATAAGCCGAGTCTAAAGCATCAAAATAATTACTTGCGAAAACTCCAGCAATTATCACAAGTAAAGAAACCATCCACAACAAAAAGTTTATCGGCTTAGAAATAATAGAGGACTCAGTACTCTTAACAGCCCCACTAACCCAAACTTTATTATTAAAACTTTGCTTACTCACAAAAGATCTCCTTACAAAACGTAGGGTATAAAATAACACAGAGAGAAAATAATATCAAGATATAAAAAAGGCGATGTATACAATTGTACACACCGCCTTAATTATTTTGGCAGGCCAGGAGGGACTCGAACCCCCAACTTGCGGTTTTGGAGACCGCTGCTCTACCAATTGAACTACTGACCTTTTTTAACGATTACTCGATAATTTTAGCAACAACACCTGCACCAACTGTTCTACCACCTTCACGAATAGCAAAACGTAAACCTTCATCCATCGCGATTGGGTTGATTAGTGTTATAACCATTTTGATATTATCACCAGGCATAACCATTTCTACACCTTCTGGAAGCTCGACAGCACCAGTAATATCCGTAGTACGGAAGTAAAATTGTGGTCTATAACCCTTAAAGAAAGGAGTATGTCTACCACCTTCTTCTTTAGATAATACATAAACCTCAGCTTCAAACTTAGTATGAGGCTTAATTGAACCTGGCTTACATAATACTTGACCACGCTCAACATCATCCCTCTTAAGACCACGAATCAAGATACCAACGTTATCACCAGCTTCTCCACGATCTAAAAGCTTACGGAACATCTCAACACCAGTAACCGTAGTTTTTTGAGTTGGACGAATACCTACAACCTCAACTTCGTCACCAACGTGAACGATTCCACGCTCAACACGTCCAGTAACAACCGTACCACGACCAGAGATAGAGAATACATCTTCTATTGGAAGAATGAATGGTTTATCAGTATCACGCTCAGGAGCTGGAATATAATCATCCATAGCTGCAACTAGCTCAACAATCTTCTCAACATACTTCTCCTCACCTTCAAGAGCTTTAAGAGCAGAACCCATAACGATAGGAGTATCGTCACCAGGGAACTCATACTGATCTAAAAGTTCACGAACTTCCATCTCAACCAACTCTAACAACTCTTCGTCATCAACCATATCACATTTGTTTAAGAAAACAACGATATATGGTACACCAACCTGACGAGATAAAAGGATATGCTCACGAGTTTGTGGCATAGGGCCATCTGCTGCAGAACATACAAGAATAGCACCATCCATCTGAGCAGCACCAGTAATCATGTTTTTAACATAGTCCGCGTGTCCTGGACAGTCTACGTGAGCATAGTGTCTATTTGGAGACTCATACTCAACGTGAGAAGTATTAATAGTAATACCACGCGCTTTTTCTTCAGGTGCATTATCGATTTCATCAAACTTACGAGCCGCACCACCATTCTTCTCAGACATTACTTTAGTAATAGCTGCAGTAAGAGTAGTCTTACCGTGGTCAACGTGACCAATAGTACCAACGTTTACGTGCGGCTTCGAGCGTTCAAATTTTTCTTTAGCCATTTTTTTTACTCCATTTTTATTAACAAAAACAAAAAACAAATATGGTGCTCACAACCAGACTTGAACTGGCGACCTCTCCCTTACCAAGGGAGTGCTCTACCAACTGAGCCATGTGAGCTTAAACATCTATTTTATAAAATTCTGTGATTTAGGTTGGAGCGGGTGATGGGAATCGAACCCACGCTATCGGCTTGGAAGGCCGAAGTTCTACCATTGAACTACACCCGCATGGTGGAGGGAGCAGGATTCGAACCTGCGAAGGCTGAGCCGTCAGATTTACAGTCTGATCCCTTTGGCCGCTCGGGAATCCCTCCCCTAAAACTTGTACTACTATAAAGCTTATTTTATTAAAAATCAAGCTTTTTTAGCGTTATTAAAACAATTCAAAAATTGAAATTTAAGGACATCTAAATCCTTAAAAAAACAACTACATAATACTTATTTTATTAACTTATGTAAAGCCCTAAAATTATAAAATAACCACCTTATTACTAGATCTAGTCAAAGCAACATAGAGCATTTGTTGCATCTCTTGCTTTTTAGTATTTAATAAAATATCTTTTAGTAAAATAAAGACTGTATTATAGGTTGATCCTTGAGCCTTATGGCTAGTTACCGCGAAACCATAATCAAGATCTTTTTTTATTTCATTACTTTTAGCTCTAATAGAACCATTAAGATTTACCAAAATATCAGTCATTAATAAATTATTTTTCCTAAATTCATAATATGATAACCAACTTTTATCAGCTCTAGATATTAGCAACAATTTATCATGAATGTCTGCATAATTATGTAAATTAATCTTATCCAAATGATCGACCACAAAAACATATTTTTCATCAAAAGTTTTAAAAGTCTTCGACCTTTCTAAAAGAGAGACGTTGTAGCCAAAAATACCTTCTTTATTACATACCCTTTCTGAAATAGATGAAACCTTATAATCAACACAGTTATTAATAATAAAATTCTTCTTAACTGAATCCCTAACTGCTCTGTAACCAGTTAATATATCTCCCTTTTCTAACAAGCCCGTTTCTTCACCAAAGATTAACTCTCTTATAATCTGATTGGATTTCATTACAGTTTTATTTCGCCAAGCAATGAGTTTAGCAAAATTAATATTTTCACGAAAATTAGATTCTTTAAAATATTCAGATATTTTTTCTCTGAACTCTTCATTCGAAGAACAAAAATATACACCCTCACCTTTTGCATTTATCAGAGTTCTTCTATTTAAAATAAAGTCAGGTAATTCATCATGTTTTAAAAAACTTCTTAATTCTTTACTCAACTCAACTAAAGGATTACTTTGTTTTTGCCTTACAAGGCTCGTTAATTCATAAAAATCCTCAATTTCAAAAACTACACTTTGATCTTCTCCTATTGGAGGAATCTGCGCCTTATCTCCTATAAAAATAACTTTTGTGGTTAAAGACTTATTAACCTCTAATTTTATCAGCTCAAATAAAGAACTATTTATCATACTAGCTTCATCAATTACAATAAGATTATATCTATGAAGTAAAGCCGGTTCTATTTGTGAGAACTCAGGATCATTTGGATTAAAATCCTCTAACTTAACATCAGGACGAAGTCCAAGCAATGTATGAATAGTAAAACCTTCAAAGAGCGTCGTCTGTGAAATAACTAAACTTGCTTTCTTTGTTGAAGCAGAAACAATTGCTTTTCCTCTATACTTCTCTAAAACCTTCTTTACAATTGTTGTTTTGCCTGTTCCCGCGTACCCCGAAAGCAAGAAAAAAAATTTTGAACTAGTTAAAAAACTATCTATGGCTGATATAGCAGCAAGCTGCTGCTTGTTTAATAAAATCTTTTGTCCATTAGCTAAATATAAAGATTCTTTTTCTTTATTTAAAAGATTTTTTTGCATTAACTTTTATCATTATTAGACACTAAATATCTAGTAACCACTCGAGACATAACTATACTATTTGATAAGACGATCTCATCTCCACTATCTGATTCTAGCTTTGTATAAAGAAAACCAACTGACTTAACAACTCCTGAAGAACCTCCAATATCGACTTTCTCGCCTATCGAAAAGGGTTTGCTAAATGCTAGCATTATCCCAGATGCAACGATACTATAGGATGATTTCAGAGACATCGAAACACCAAACACTATACCTGTTAAAACACCGGTAATTGGTGATATTGGAACACCTAATTGAGCAATAGCAATAACTACTACTAAAACTATTAAAATAACATTAACAAGACTAGATAAAAATCTAGCCATAGTTTCATCATATTGTTGTAAAATTTTATTTACTAGATTTTTTATTATCCTAGATACAAATATTCCTACAATTAATATAACTATAGCCACAACAAATTTCATAAAAAAATGATCAGAATTTAAATAAATCATTTTATCTTAACCCTTAAATAATATTTTTTTCTTGCTTTAAGCAATATAATCAATGAGATAATATGAAAGCCAAAAACCACTAAAGATGAAACTATATCATCAAAATCATATTTAGCTAACCAAAAAACATCTTTAGCTCCATGTCCCAAATCATCAATGATTTGACAAAGCATATAAAAAGCAAATACTGAAATAGACATAGAATATCTAAACAAAAATAGAATTAAAGCTGTTAGCAAAATCATTGGATACACAGCTACACTAAGAAACTGTCCAGTCGATCCATAATATTGCAAAGTTGTTAAAGAGTAATAACTAACATCTTCAGAATCTATAGCTGAAAAATAAATAAAAACCGCAACTAGCAAAACTGATATTGCAGCTACAGTATTTCTATTTATTATAGTATCTGAGAATTTTCTATAACCTTTCTCAGAAAACAAAAGCCCTACAACAGAGATCATGATTGTCCCTGAAAGGAAGCTATTATAACTATCTACAGAAGTCGGAAAAAGCTTATACAATAAATAACCATATAAGCTTGGAGAAATAGAAAATAACAACATGAAAATCCAAAAATAAGGATCATAGTTCTTTTTACTAACAAAAATTCTGCCCATAAAATGACTTGCTAGAAATAAAGACAGCCCTATTAGCAATTGCATTACAGTATTTGCGATTACAAAATCATTCAACTAAATAACCCCTTTACTCTTTAACAATAAATAAAATCCAGCCGCTAAAGAGCAGCCTAATAAAGGACCAACTATAGGCACCCATGCATAATTCCATTGACTAGATCCTTTACCTTGTATTGGCATGATAGCATGAAACAACCTTGGACCAAAATCTCTAGCTGGATTTATAGCGTACCCAGTAGTTCCACCAAGAGACAAACCTATAGCGATAACAACAAACGCAACAGGAATGCCTCCTAGCGCCCCCATATCTATAGGATATGCTGTGACCAAATTTGTCGAGTCTCCCAATTGTACAACGACTCCATGCATCATTAAAATAGCCAAAACTAAAACAAATGTCCCAATTATTTCACTAGCCAGATTTGATGGAAGATGCTTAATTGCTGGAGCAGTACAATGTGTAGCAAGTTTTAAATCAGTATTATCTGTTACAGAATAATGTGGATAATACATAATCCAAACCAAAGCCTGTCCAAACATCGCCCCTAATATTTGCGCAAAGATATATGGTGCAACACTGTCCCAAGGAAACTTACCAGCGATTGCTAATGAAACACTAACAGCAGGATTCAAATGCGCTCCACTAATAGGCCCAGCGACAAGAACACCTAGAAAAACAGCCAAACCCCAAGCAAATGTTATAACAATCCAGCCACCATTATGAGATTTTGTTTTATTTAGTACAACTCCAGCAACGACACCATTACCCAGTAAGATAAGTATCATTGTCCCAATAAACTCACCTATACAAGCTTCAAACATAAATTACCCCAAAAATAATTTAATTTGCGTAAAGATACTCAGCATCATAAAGCTTACTAAATTCCAAAAATGAGTTTACTTGATTTTCTTGCCAAACCTCATCTTTGCTAAGCTCTTTTGCCAAAAGTTTAGCAACTAAGTTAGCAGACTCTTTACAAGCTTTAATATCTAAAAAAGCTGCTCTAGTTCTACGTGCTAATACATCTTCAACTGTATGGACTTTTTCATGTCTTGCCTGATAAATAATTTCTGCTTGAAAATAAGGTAGATCCTTATGAATAAGCTCATAATTATTTTCTTCTTTTTGAATGCTCTTAATCTTATCTACAAATTTTCCATAAACTCTTAGAGGATAAGTTTCATCAGAGTTTATAGCATCAACTAACTCTATCTGCGATGTTTTAGAAGGTTTCTGACCAGTCTTACCCAACTGAATATGATCAATAACATCTTGACCCATTCTTCTAAAGATAGTCCACTTACCACCAACGATAGTTATCAAACCATCTTCAGACTCTATAATCTCATGCTTACGAGAGATTTTTGCAGAGCTCTTTTGTTTCTTTGGAGAAACTAGAGGTCTTTGGCCACAATAAACAGCTTTAATATCATTAATTGTTGCTTTAACTTTAGAATACTCATTAAATGTATCCAAAATAAAATCAATTTCCTCTTTATCTGCTTTTGGCTCAATACAAGGCTTTTCTTTTTTTATATCCGTTGTACCCACTATTAAATGATCGTGCCACGGAAGTATAAAAAGTACCCTTCCATCAATAGTTTCAGGAATTAAAATAGCATGCTCTGTAGGAAACATCTTTCTATCAAAAACAACATGTGTACCTTGACCAACAGATACATATTTATGTGCTTCTTTTTCCCCAGATAATCCAATAGTAACATCCGAGAAAGTTCCCGTCGCATTAACGATATGCTTTGCTGTAAATACTTTCTTTTCTCCCGAAATAGTATCTACAACCTCAACACTATCAACCCTTGAACTATTATTTGAGCTAAAGATCTTTTCAACTTTATGATAATTTAAAGCTGTTCCACCTTCACTCTCAAAAGTTCTCATTAATGAAACTAGCAGTCTTGTATCATCAAACTGACCATCATAATAAACTAAGCCTTTATGTAACTTAGTATCATCAATATTTTCTAACTCATTTATAGTTTCTTGCTTATTAAGAACATAGCTTTTACCAATCTTATATTTACCAGATAAAAACTCATATAATTTAACTCCTACAGTATATTTAAGAGTTTCATAAAGAGTCCTAGTAGGAATAAGATAAGTTTGTTTTTTAGTAAGGTGTGGAGCATTATGCAAAAAAGAAAACCTTTCCTCCAAACCTTCTTTAACTAAAGCAAAATCAAAATTTTCTAAATACCTAAGTCCGCCATGTATAAGCTTTGTTGACTTAGATGACGTTCCTTTACCAAAATCATAAGCTTCTAGAAGTAGTGTTTCATAGCCTCTTGAAGCTGCTTCTAAAGCACAACCAAAACCCGTAGCTCCACCACCAATTATGATAATATCAAAATCTTTACTCATTATTCAGCCCATGCCTTACTTCTTTCAACAGCTTTTTTCCAACCTTTATAATCATGAGACACTGTCTCTAAATCTTTTTTAGGCTCAAAATTTTTCTCAATATTAACTAATGTTTTAAGCTCTTCCTTATTCTTCCAAAAACCTACTGCTAGACCAGCTAAAAACACAGCACCGAGTCCAGTTATCTCATTAATTTCAGGCTTAGAAATATGTGTTTGTAAAATATCTGCTTGGAATTGCATTAAGAAACTATTTTGAACAGCTCCGCCATCAACTTTCAATCCAGCAAGATCTAATCCCGTATCTTCTTTCATACAGTCTAAAACATCTTTAGCTTGATATGCTATAGCTTCTAAAGCTGCTCTAATAATATGCTCTCTCTTTGTATCCCTAGTTATACCAACTATAGTTCCTCTAGCATACATATCCCAGTAAGGAGTCCCCAGTCCAACGAATGCAGGCACAAAGTAAACACCATTGGTGGAATCAATTTTTGTCGCATAATATTCGCTATCCTCTGAAGAGCGGATAAGACCAATACCATCTCTAATCCATTGTATTACTGCTCCAGCAATAAATACACTGCCCTCAAGTGCATATGTAGGTTTACCATTCTCTCCCCATGCTATAGTAGTCAAAAGTCCAGCATCTGAAAACACTGGCTTATCACCAACATTCATAAGCGCAAAACACCCTGTTCCATAAGTGTTCTTAGCCATACCTTTCTCAAAACAGCAATGACCAAATAGTGCAGCATGCTGATCTCCAGCTACTCCCGCAATAGGAATTCTTGCTCCAGCTAGAGTTCTTTCATCAGTATGTCCATAAATTTCACTAGAGTTTTTCACTTCAGGGAACATTGATTCAGGAATACCTAAATGTTTAAGAATCTTTTTATCCCACTCTAGTGTATTTATATTAAAGAGCATCGTTCTAGAAGCATTACTATAATCTGTAGCATGGATTTGCCCTCTAGTCATATTCCAAATAAGCCAAGTATCTATCGTACCTAGCAACAACTGTCCTTTTTCTGCTTTTTCTCTTGCACCCTCTACATTATCAAGTATCCATTTAACTTTTGTGCCAGAGAAATATGCATCAACAACAAGGCCAGTATTTTCTTTTATATATTTAGTTAATTCTTTATCTTTTTTTATCTCATCACAAATGTACGATGTTCTTCGACACTGCCAAACTATAGCATTATAAATAGGATCTCCAGTTTCTTTATCCCAAACCACGACGGTTTCTCTCTGATTTGTAATACCTATTGCTGCTATCTGATCTGGCTTTATTCTAGAAGATTCTAAAACCTCTCTAAGGACTCCACTTTGTGTACCCCAAATTTCCATAGGATCATGCTCTACCCAACCACTTTTTGGATAAATCTGCGTAAATTCTTTTTGAGCAATTTTTTTAATACCACCTTTATTATCAAATATAATTGCTCTTGAACTCGTTGTTCCTTGATCTACTGCTAAGACAAATTTTTGAGACATTGATTGCTCTCTTTCGAAAAACACTTATGCCAAAGATTATATAGCTAAAGAGATAATAAATTAATAAAAATAAGAAATTAAGCTCTTTTTTCTTTTATAAATAGTGCTAATAAGAAAGATAAAAACATTAATATTGGTAATATAAATAATGCTAATTTAAATGATGCAATTTCACTAAAGCCAAAGCTTTCTAACTTTGCTACAGCAAAACCGACAAATGGTTGCAATATCGCTCCACTCAAAGGAATGAACAGGTTAACCATGGCCAAACCTGTAGCAATATATACAGGACTTACCTGAGTTCTTAAGATAGTGAAGTTAAGCACATGGACAGCCTGCATACCTCCCCATAAAACACATAGAACACACATTAGTATAGGATTTATATGGAAATAAACTATTGCTGTAACAATAAATATTCCAAATACAGATGCCCATACGAGAAGTGATTTTTCCTTATTAAAGATTGTCGCTATAAAACCCCATAATGGACTAAATACGGCTATCCCAATAAATATCATTGATGAAGCAGCTCCAGCATAATGCTCAGAATAACCTTCTAAAGTCAAAAACCTAAAGCTCCATAAATCCGCAAATAATGCTGTAGTTCCATAGATAGTGAAACAGAAAAGACCATTTAGCCAAATTTGTTTATTTTTCAAAACCACAAAAATATCAGCTGGTTCACTATGAGCATCTGCCAAAGCATCAGTATCTTTCTGATTATGTGGTTCTTCTGACTTTATGAAAATAACAGTACACACAAATAGTACTATCGATACTATTAATATCCCAGCCATAATTGTCTGAATACTATAATGATTAGATAAGATAACCAAAGGCAAACCAGTTAAAGTTCCTGCTGTATACATCAACATCTGAGTAGCTCCTGTAAACATAGGGAAAAGTCTACTAGGTAACCATATAGCTATAGATTTCAATGCAGATAAAAAGGCAAAACCACCACCTAGACCTGCTAAAATTCTATAAATAACTAAATACTCCTGAGATGTCGCTTGAGTCGCAATAAACACAGCTAAAGAAAACATAAATGTACTAATCATCATAACTTTCTTAATACCAAATTTATCAAGCAATATACCCGCTGGTAGCTGTGCTACCACATAAGCCCAATAAAAAGCTGAACTAAACAAACTAATTTGCTCTGGAGATAGATTATATGGATCAGTCAAAAAATCATGATATAAAGAATTACTTGATGCTCTAATAACGAATTCTAACGCATAGAAAAACGCACATAAAAACCATATAATAAAACCAATTTTTGTAACTTTTTTCATTTATACATCAAGAAAGTTAGATTATTTATAATTCGATTATGGTTTAGATTTCAATAGAAGTAAATAGAGTTACTTTATTTGAATTAAAAATCCCATTCAAACCCTGTTTTTAGCATTTTTGAACCTCGATAGTTTGCTCCATCAAATCCATTAAACATCGTAGTATCATTTGCCATTTGACCAGTTAAGTTATATTGTCCTTCAAATATTAATCCAAAAGATTTAGAAAGATTATATTTTGCACCACCTCTACTTGACGCAAAAGCTGCTATTCTATCCTGAGTATCATAAACTCCACCAATATTATTTAATACATAAGGAGAAGCTCCCAATACCGTTCCACCATATAATTCAAACTTATCATCTAATATTTTCTTAGTTAATTTAGTTTCTTGAGTATAAAATTTTGAATTTTGGATAGCTCCACTTGTTCCTGCCGTCAACATACTTTCAGAACTAGTCCAAGCATTTAATTCCAAAGTATCAGTCAGCTTCACACCTTCTACTTTTGTATCTAGGAATAAGGAACTATTGTTTTTATCTAGAACCTCATTCCCTCTTTCTGAGCTAGATCTGTAAAAGCTATCACTTCCAGTAAAAAATTTGCCTGTTTGAGGATTATATTCTGAAGCTTGCAGAGTTGATAATGAAACGAAAAAAATAATCAAAGCTAAAATATTTTTCATAAGCCTCTCCACTGATTTGCCCCTCTATTATATCACAGCTTAGTAAGACAATAACTTATAGACAATAAACTCTGTAACGAGTAAAGTATCTATATATTTTCAAAAAGATACATAAATGAAAAAAACAAATTTTTTCTCAATACTAATTATAGGTATTAGTTTTTATTGTTATGAATTCTTCCTAAGAATACTTACTGGTGCTTACCAAGAGCAAATAGTTAGTTATTTCTCAATAAACACACATACTGGATTCTCATTTCTAGTATCAAGTTACAATATTACTTATCTTTTAATGCAAATACCTGCTGGGGTATTACTTGATAGATTTGGGAGTAAAAAAGTTCTTATTTCTGCTACTCTTATTTGTGGATTAGGCAATATACTATTTGTCCTTGGCAGCTATAATATGGCTCTTGTAGGTCGTCTCTTAGTTGGTATAGGATCATCTTTTGCTTTTATTGGAGTACTTAAACTAGCTAGAGAGAACTTAAGCCTAAAATACTTTGGGTTAGTTGCTAGTATTGTGATATCTCTTGGTACATTAGCTGCTGCTTTCTCTCAACAGTTAAGCGTCTACATATCAAGTTATAATGCTTCTTGGATATCTGTGTTTATTTATTCTGGGATTTTAGCTGTTCCATTATCTTTATTATTTTTGCTGTTCTTACCATCAAATGAAAACACTATAAATTTGATGCCAAAAATTGGAGACATCACCAATCTAACAAAAAAACTTTTAAAGAACAAAACTTTATGGCTGAATGCTAGTTGGGCTAGTTTGATATATATACCAACGGTTGTCCTAACCTCTCAATATGGAGTTTTCTACTTTAAATCTATTTATAATATAAATGATTTATCTGGAACTACTCTTATAACATCACTATTTATGGGATGGGTCATTTTCTCACCAATTATGGCAACTATAATTCACAAATTTGGTGAAAGAAAAACTATCCATATCTGCATTATAGGAATACTTATTACAATAATCTTATTAGATTCTAGAATACTTAGTAATAACCTTATATTACTCACTTTTCTATTTGGAAGTTTTTCTGCTGTTCAAGTTCTTGTATGGCATTTTTTTAATAAAATATGTCCAACCAATATCTCTGGTCTTGGGATAGCAATTACCAACATGATAATAACTCTAATAACAGAATTAGGACAATTAGCTGTTGGAGTTTCTCTAGATGTGACTAAGGTAGTTAATTTAAATTATCCTTCAAAAACAATAACTGCTTGCTTCTTGGCATTTACTCTTTTAGGGTATTATTTAATAATTAAATCTCTTAAAAAATTTGATAATAGACAAATCGGCTAATCTAAATATTCAGCTTGCTCTTTAACTGGCTTTTCCATACCAGTTTTCCAAACCCAATAATATACAGGCTCACTTCCTCTAAAACTAATTACCTTATAGTTATCTTTAGCATCAATAGCATGTAACGTTAATTCATCAAGATATCCATGCTTGAGCCCTTTCAAATCATTTGCTGCTTCATGTACCGCTTCTTCAACACTCATCCCCATCTTTTGATATAACACTATTGATCTAGCAGTTGAGCATCTTATAGCCATCTCACCAGTATGAGTACAAGCTGCAGCACCATAACGAGAATCAGCATATGATCCTGCTCCAATTATCGGACTATCTCCTAATCTACCTGGATAGCGCCAAGCCCATCCAGAGGTGCTAGTTGCAGATGAAATTTTGTTTAAATGGTCTCTAGAAAGATAAACCGTAGTATCAAAAATTTTTTCAGGATCTATTGCTTTTTTACTTAACTCGATTAGAGGAATGTTTGGAAATTTCTCGCCCTGCTCTTTTGTTAAGTATTTTTCTATATGATTTCTCCATGCAGTCTCTGCAGATTCTATTAAATTATTAGATTCTTTTGCACCTATCTCTGCAGCAAATCTATTAGCACCCTCGCCCACTAAAAGCTCGTGATTCAACCTTCTGAACACTTCATACGCTACTTCAACTGGATTAAGAAAGCCTTCTAATGCTCCTATAGCACCTGTCTTTAATGAGTCTCCATCCATAACAGCAGCATCTAATGTGACATGTCCAGTAACATCTGGCCATCCACCTTTCCCAACTGTTCGAATATCTGTATTTTCCTCAACTAGCTTAATTCCTTCTATAATCGCTCTTAAGCCATCTTTATTAGCTTTTAGCAATTCAAAAGATTTATTAACCCCACATCTACCTTCATCATTTGCTATTAAAATCATGCTTGAAATTCCTCTGGACTCTTTTTAAACCTTCTCAAAAGGTAAATTATTATAAATAAAAGTACAGCCATAAATAGTGCCGCTATCGCCAACTCAAAAAAACCTGATGAAAATAATTTTGTTGGATTACTGTCTGACTTTACATCTTTTGTAATATGTGAGCCGATTATACCTCCGAAAAATCCTGCGTATGCACTAATAGTCCACCAAACTCCCATCATCGTTGATTTCAAATGCTCAGGAGCCACTCTAGTAACCAAAGCTAAGCCAACAGGGGAGATACACAACTCTCCAAAAACTAACATAAGGTATGCTGCTGAAACCCATAAAACACTTACATAGCTAAGTGAGTTTATAGCTGAATAACCGCCCATAGCTAAAAATGTAAAAGATAAGGATAAAAACACTAAACTTAGAACAAACTTAATCTCATCTGAGGGTTCTCTATTTATATCACTAAGCCTCTGCCATAAGAATCCAAAGAATGGTGTAATAATAACCAAAAGTGTTAGCTGAATGCCCATAACTGTAGTTACAGGCAATTGATATCCGAAAATATTAAGGTCAACACTAGTCTTTATAAATAATGGAATACTAATAGTAGTTTGATTACTTAAAGACCAATAAAACAGCATAAATATAGACAATAATAATAAAGTTGCTATTCGAGTTTTTTCAGCGGTTGTTAAAGATCTCCACAAAAAACTAAGATAAACAAATAAGCCAATACCAGACAAACTAATAACAACCATAGAACTAGTAGGATGTGCAATAAGATAGCCAAATAAAACTGCAAAAAATACTACACTCAAAATGATCAGTCGCCACACAGTAATTCCGAGAATGAGTTTTTTATTCATAACTTTAAAATTAGGCTCATCACAGCTTTCAGGAAAATGCTTTTTACCTTTCTCAAAAACAACTAATCCTAGAGCCATTCCAAAAGCCGCTAACATAAATCCATAATGCCAACCTATCTTCTCACCAACATAGCCAACTATAAAAGTAGCTAATACTGAGCCAAAGTTAATCCCTGTATAGAAATATGCAAAACCACTACTTCTTAAAGCTTCTTTTTTATCATATAACCGCCCAACCATAGTTGACACATTAGATTTAAAAAATCCTGTTCCTGCTGATATACATCCAAGCCCTAAAAATAAAGCTGTAGAATTACTACCTAATGAAGATAAAATTATGTGTCCTGCCATGATAGCAAGACCTCCAATTAGTACACACCTTCTATAGCCAATAATCCTATCAGCCAATACTCCTCCAAAAGCAGTAGTAATATAAAGATACGTCACATAGCTCCCAAAAATAATCGTAGCATTGTCTTCAGCAAAATTTAAGCGACTTGTCATATATAGAACTAATAATGCGGAAAGTCCATAAAAACTAAAACGCTCCCACATTTCTGCAAAAAATAAATACTTTAAACCACTAGGATGCTTTAGGTGAAGATTGCTACTCATAATAAAATTCCACAATAAATAATATAAATATGTAATTTATATTTTTAGTATTAGTTTCATTATGTTAGAGAAAAAATTCAAAGACAAGGTGATTGCACCAAATATGCTAAACACCAGATTAATTATAATTATGCTTTACCTCCATATTCTTGCATATGCTTAGCAATACGTTTATTTGAACCATACATGAAATGGTTTTCCATTCTTTCTTTATACTTACTACCTGGTACAGTTAACCCAACAGCATCTGCAACTTCTCTAATTAACATAGGGCTAGCTCCACAACAAACACCTAAATAATTAACTCCAAAATCATAAGCCTCTTTTGCGAATTCCCTAAGCTCATAACGATTACAGTATAATGGATCAAGCGCTGTTGGGAAAGTTCTTCCATGAGGTGCTGGACAGCCACAACCATTGTTATCTGGCAAGTTAAAAAATGTTGGATGATCATTAGTTGTTCTATATGGAATAGGAAGACCTGCCACATGGCACTTAACAGCTGCTCGAATTTTCTTTAAATCAGGAAGCATTGTTTGAGGGCCCCTAAAACAATTAAGTCCCACAACGTCAGCACCACGCTGCTCTAGCTCCTTGCAAGTGTCAACAATTGACCATCCGTCTCTCATAGTATTTTCGGCCATTGGCGCGATTGTTAGCACAGTTGGAAGATTAGCTTTTTTCATAATTTCTAGAGCTCTAAAAGCTTCTTCTGCATAATAAAAAGTTTCTCCGATTAAAATATCAGCACCTTCCTCTGCTGCCCATGTAATCATTTCATCAAACATTCTAGTTACTTCTTTTTGTGATGTCTTATTTCCTTGCTCCCAAATATTTGAGTTAGAAATATTACCAGCTAACAAATTTGGCTGCACTCCTTCTGGAGTTGTATCAGCAACTCTTTTAGCTATTCTAAGGGCCTCTCTATTTAGCTTTTCAAGTAAATGTTCTTTGCCAATAACTCTTAGCTTTTCTCTATGTCCATTATAAGTAAAAGCTTCTACAATATCTGATCCAGCATGCTGAAAATCTCTATGTAAATTTTCTAAAACCTCAGGATGCTCCAAAGATACCATAGGCACAAACTCACCTGACGCCATATATCCTCTTCTTTCTATCTCAAATAGAAATCCTTCCGCGCAAATAACAGGTCCTTTATTTAAACGTTCTACCAAACCTTGTTTATTACTCATTCTTTTTCTCCTATTAGTTCTACTTCTTTGTCAAAAATATATTAAGCTTTATTTCCATATGCTTGGATATGTTTAGCTATTCTCTCATGTGTTCCATACATACTATGATTTTGCATTCTTTCGCTATACTTACTTGCAGGTACTGTTAGCCCTACAGCTTCTGCAACCTCTCTAATTAAAGCAGGATTCGCTCCACAACAAACACCTAAATAATTAACCCCAAAATCATAAGCCTCTTTAGCAAACTCTCTTATCTCATAGCGATTACAGAATAGCGGATCTAATGCTGTAGGGAATGGTCTACCATGTGGTGATGGGCAACTACAACCATTATTATCCGGCAAATTAAAAAACGTTGGATGATCATCTGTAGTCCTATATGGAACAGGCAATGCTGCAACATGGCATTTAACAGCTTTACGAATATCTTTAAGATATGGAAGCATTGTCTGAGGACCTCTAAAACAATTAAGTCCCACAACATCAGCGCCACGTTGCTCTAGCTCTTTACACGTATCAATAATTGACCAGCCATCTAACATAACATTTTGACCAAATGGAGCTATTGTTAAAACTGCTGGCAAGCCAGTTTTTTTGATCACTTCAACGGCTTTAAACGCTTCTTCAGCATAAGAGAATGTTTCTCCTATTATGAGATCAGCACCTTCTTCAGCTGCCCAAGTTACCATCTCATCAAACATTCTCTCAACCTCTAGCTGAGCATTCTTATCTCCTTGTTTCCAGATATTTGAGTTACAAATATTACCCGCCATCAAATTTGGCTGAACTCCTTTAGGAGCAGAATCAGCAACTTTTTTAGCTATTCTAAGAGCCTGTCTATTCAAATCTTCTATAATCTGCTCTTGCCCTGCCACTCTAAGCTTTTCTCTATGTGCATAATAGGTTAAAGCCTCTACAATATCAGATCCTGCATGTTGAAACTCTCTATGTAAACCTTCTACAATCTCTGGATGATCTAAAACAACTGTTGGAACAAATTCACCTGACGCTAAAAATCCGCGTCTTTCTAATTCAAAAATAAAGCCTTCTGCACAGATAACTGGGCCTTTATTTAAACGTTCTATCAAACCTTCTTTTTCTTCAATACTCATTCTTATACTCCTCTTAGTCTTTAAACCACATATATAAAATGACAAATATGTAGCATTTATTAAAAATTAAGGCTTTTTGGAAACTTCTAAAGAAACTGTTTCAAAAAACCATCTGCAAAAGCGGATGGTCTATAAATGAATATTAAAGACAACAAACTACGCTTTAGCAGAATTTATAAAGCGCTCGCAAGTTGATATATTAAATCAGCGCTTATCTTTTATCCTAAAGAAAAATAAATTTATTTCTACATTTTTTTACAGCACTCTTTATTTTCATATAATTTGCTGTAGAATTTTTGACAACAGCATACTTTAACTATTATGCTAAAAAGTATGAATTTTGTTTCATATTAAGCCTGCAAACTAAATTTTGTAGGCACGTGTTGATTTGATAACTCAGCTTGCGGACACGAAAAATAATCTGCTAAACGGTTGCTGGATATTCCATCCTCCCATACTCAGATTTCTCCCAAGCTAAAGAGTTTTATAAATAGGAGAAAACTATGAGTAAATATTCTTTAGAAACTTTAGCATTACATCGTTCAATTCCAGATAAAAGTGGTTCCGTACAAACACCTATACATCAAACATCTAGTTATGTATTTGAAAGTACAGAACACGCTGCAAACCTTTTTGCACTAAAGGAATTTGGCAACATCTATTCTCGACTGACAAACCCAACTGTTGATGAATATGCCTCAAGGTTAGCTAGCTTACATGGTGCAGCTGGTGGATTTGCCTGCTCATCAGGGCATGCTGCTCAATTTTTAATATTACTTAACTTACTACAAAATGGGGATCATATAGTTGCTTCAAAATACTTATATGGAGGCTCTATAACTCAACTAACTCATACTTTCCCTAGACAGTTCGGTTGGGAATCAACTTTAGTCGATATAGATAATCTAGCAGAAGTTAAGGCAGCAATTAAAGATAATACAAAAGCTATATTCATAGAGTCTCAATCTAATCCTACGGGAGTAATTGCAGATATTAGAGCTATTGCAGATATAGCTCATGAAGCTGGAATTCCACTAATTGTTGATAATACGATAGCAACTCCATATTTACTAAACCCCATAGAACATGGTGCTGACATAATTTCATATTCTCTAACAAAATATTTAGGAGGTACTGGATCCATTATTGGTGGTGCTGTAGTTGATGCTGGGACTTTTAACTGGTCACAAAGTGATAAATTCCCTTTATTATCTAAACCTGATAGTTCATATAATAATATTTCTTTTCATAAAACTTTTGATAAATTAGCATTCACTGTTAGAGGTTTGGCTGTTGGTTTAAGAGATATTGGAGCCACACTTAGCCCTCATAGTGCTTTCTTAGCAGTTCAAGGATTAGAGACACTAGGAGCAAGGCTAGATAAACATGTTTCAAATGCACAAATTATTACTGAATTCTTAGATAATCATTCTAAAGTTAAAACAGTTAATTATGCTGGACTTACAAGTTCTCCTTATCATAACTTAGCAAAAAAATATTTCCCTAAAGGCCAAGTGGGTCTATTAACTATAGAACTTGAAGGAGGCTTTGAAGCTGGTAAAAAACTTGTAGAGCAAACAAAAATATTCACTCACTGCGCAAATATTGGTGATGCTCGTAGCTTAATAATACATCCAGCATCAACAACACACTCTCAGCTGAGTGAGGATGAAAAACTACAAGCTGGTGTAACTAATGGGTTAGTGAGACTATCAATAGGTTTAGAAAATCCTGATGACTTAATTTCAGATCTATCTCAAGCTCTAAATGCTTAAGGAGAAAGCTATGTCCGTAAATGTAAAAGAATCATTTGAATGGCTCAAAAACTTAAAAATTCATTTTCCTACCCAAATTAACTACAAAAATTCTAATAATATTCGTCACTTACGAATAGCTATAGTAAATTTAATGCCAACCGTTAAAGAAACCGAAAAACAATGGACAGAAGTTCTATCACACAATTCTAACACCATTGTTGATTTAGTCTTTTTCCATTCTTTAACAAGGCCAAGTACTCGAGTTGACAAAGCTCACTTAGAACAAAACTACCAAAACTGGCAAGACTATGATTTTAACGATCTAGATGGAATTATTATTACTGGTGCCCCAGTTGAACTATTAGAATTTAAAGATGTAGATTATTATAAAGAAGTTTGTGACATAATAGCAAAAAGTATTAATCATGACCTATCATTAATGCTAGTCTGTTGGGCTGCTCAAGCAGGTCTAAACTATCTATATGGCATAGAAAAAATATGCTTGGATAAAAAACTTTTTGGTGTATATGAACATAAGTTACTTAAACCTAATCATCCTCTACTAAAAGGCTTTTCTGGTGAACAACTTAAAGCGTGTATATCAAGGCAAACAAAAATAGATAGTGCTGAAGTTTTAAAATATACGTACCCTATATTAGCTTCTTCTATCGATGGATTAGATTGCTTATCTGATAAAAACTCTAATATAACCTATATGTTCAATCACTTAGAATATATAGAGAATACTCTAGAAGCTGAATATTTAAGAGACCTTGAAGCATCTAAAGATATAGATAAACCCTATAACTATTATGATCAACAAAACTCTATAAACTATTCTTGGAAAGATGATAGAAAAATCTTTTATTCTAACTGGTTAGATATTTTAAAAGAAAAAAGATAAATAGAAATTATAGACTATAATAAGTTTGGAATTCCATAGGATGAGGGACAAGCTCAATCTTAGTTAATTCTTCTAACTTAAGCTCGATAAATGCATCTATAAACTCATCAGTGAATACACCACCTTGCTTCAAGAATTCTCTATCTGCATCAAGTGACTGTAAAGCTATTCTCAATGATGGTGCAACCGTAGGAATTTTAGCCAATTCATCTTTTGGTAATTCATATAAGTTTTGATCCATTGGAGCACCTGGATGAATTTTATTTTTTATACCATCTAAAGCTGCCAACATTACTGCTGAGAATGCCAAATATGGATTAGCCATAGGATCACTAAATCTGATCTCTATACGACGCGCCTTAGGATTCGCTATATAAGGAATTCTTATAGAAGCTGATCTATTTCTTGCAGAATATGCCAACAATACAGGAGCCTCATATCCTGGAACTAATCTTTTATAACTATTAGTTGAAGGATTTGTAAATGCATTAAGTGCTCTAGCATGTTTAATGATCCCACCTATTGCAAATAAAGCAGTTTCTGAAAGACCTGCATAATCATCACCTGTAAACAGGTTTTTACCATCTTTAAATAAAGATAGATGTATATGCATACCAGAACCATTATCAAAAGGAATTGGTTTGGGCATAAATGTTGCAGTCTTACCAAATTCATTAGCAACGTTATGAACTATGTACTTAAATTGCTGAACTTCATCAGACTTCTTAGTAAGTGAGTTAAATTTCATACCTATCTCACTTTGACCACCAGTAGCAACTTCATGATGATGTACTTCTACTTCTTGACCAACATCTTCTAAAACTTTACACATTTCTGCTCTGATATTATGTAAATGATCAACTGGAGCAACTGGAAAGTAACCACCTTTAACACCAGGACGATGTCCTTTGTTACCAAACTCAGTCATTTTGTTTGAATCCCAAGCAGCATGGTTTGCTCTAATTCTATACTCAGAACCTTCCATGTCAGACTTAAATGTAACATCGTCAAATATAAAGAATTCTGGTTCTGGACCAAAATAAGCATCCGTAGCAATCCCTGAAGTTTTTAAGAAATCTTCAGCATTTCTTGAAATACTTCTTGGATCTCTCTCATATCTGTCTAAAGTTTTAGGATCATAAACATCACAGCTTAAAACTATAGTTTTGTCATTATAAAAAGGATCAATATAATAACTAGCCAAATCAGGTTTTAATATCATATCTGATTCATTAATTGTTTTCCAACCAGCTATAGAAGAGCCATCAAACATTTTACCGTCTTTGAAAAAGTCTTCATCAACACAAGAAGCTGGAACAGTAACATGATGCTCTTTTCCTTTAATATCCGTAAATCTTAAATCTACAAATCTTACTTCTTCTTCTTTAATAAAACTTTCTAATTCTCTAGTATTCATTTTACCTCCAAATAATTGACAAAAACAATGATGTCAAATTCAATTCTAGCATAAAATCCAGAAGCCAAGCAACAACTATATTCTGACAAGATTTGCTATGTTAGCTAAGAGTATTTTTTGACCAATATCTGGACCAAAATCTACAGTATAAAACTTTTTCTGACCTTGCTGCTGAGACTTAAGAAAAGTACCCTTACCAAAAACTTTATGAAATACTTTATCACCCTTTTTGAAAGCTGATTCTTTAGAATTATTTTTTAGGAAATCAAAAGGTGATAATCCAAAATTTTGTTTTTCTCTTTGTTTTGGTTTTTCAACTATCTTTTTAGATATTAACTTCTCATCATCTATTTCTCTTAAGAAACGTGATTTAACTTGAAAACTACTTCTACCAAAAATATTACGTACTTCAGCATGACTTATTGTCAAACATTTCATTGCTCGAGTAATTGCAACATAAAAAAGTCTTCTCTCCTCCGCAAGCTTCTCTTGGATTTTTTTTGAAGAAGCTTCATTATAAGCATATTCTTCTGAATTTATGACTGCCGTTGGAGGAAATACCCCCTCTTCTGCAGCAACAATAAAAACATATGGAAACTCCAAACCTTTTGCCGCATGAACAGTCATAAGTTGTACACATTCAACACTTTCTTGTGCTTGCATTTCTCCAGACTCTAAAACAGCAAATGAAAGAAAATCTTGAAGAATATCTACATTATCATCTAGTATCTCTATTTGTGGCTCAAAATCTTTTGCCGCACTAATCAATTCTTTTAAGTTATCTATTTTCTGTCTATCTTTTTCTGTATTTTTATCTTCATACATTGCTAATAAACCAGACTCTTGAATAGCAAACCCTATTAACTCATCTAATGATAAAACACTTAACTGTTTAGAAATTAAATCTATTAAAGCTATAAAGTTTAATAGTATTGTTGAGGCTCTCTTTGACAGCAACCCTCTTTGAACAACTTCTAATGAAGCATCCCAATAGGAAATAATATTTATTTCTGCATAATTTTTTATTATATCTAATGTTTTATTACCCAGACCTCTAGTCGGTGTATTAATTATTCTTTCAAAAGCTAAATTGTCTGACTTTGAAACTGCCAATCTTAAATATCCTATAGCATCTTTTACTTCGGCTCGGTCGAAGAATTTAAAGCCTCCATAAATACGATAAGGAATACTTGCATATATACAGCTTTCTTCTAATACACGAGATAAATAGTTAGATCTATAGAGAATAGCAATATCATTGTAACTAACACCTTGGTCACTTAGCTCTCTAATCTTTTCAATAATATATCTAGCTTCATCTCTCTCATTCACAGCATCGTATATATCTATTTTCTCACCTTCTTCAGCCGCTGACCAAAGCTCTTTAGTCATTCTATTATCATTATTTTTGATTACAGCATTTGCTGCTTTGAGGATATTTTTTGTTGATCGATAATTCTGTTCAAGTTTTATAATTTCAACATCACCGAAATCTTCAACATACTTATGAATATTATCTACTACAGCTCCCCTCCAACCGTAGATAGACTGATCATCATCGCCAACAGCCATTACATAGTTATTTTCATTAACTAAAAGTTTTAGCCATAAATATTGCACTTTATTAGTATCTTGAAATTCATCAATCAATATATATTTAAAAAGTCTTTGGTAATAATTTCTAACATCTTCATTCAGTAAAAAAAGCTCATATACATATAACAGTAAATCAGCAAAATCTAAGGCATTATCTAGTCTTAATTTTTCCTCATAGGCTTTATATAATTCTGAGTAATTAGAATCATAAGAAAAAGTTTTCTCTAACTTATCACTACGTATAGCATCATCTTTCTTCTTATTTATAAAATTCTGAACTAATTTAGGGGGATATTTTTTATCATCTAAATTTAACGATTTTATTATTTTCTTTATAACTTGAGTTTGCTCATCTTGATCTAGGATTCTAAAGTTTTTATCTAACCCTAATTCATGAGCATGTTTTCTAAGTAATCTATGTGCAATACCATGAAAAGTTCCTATCCACATACCAAAAGTGGAAAAGCCTAATATTTTTTCAACTCTTTGTTGAATTTCTTTAGCCGCTTTATTTGTAAAAGTTACAGCCAATATATTTAATGGGGAGATGCTTTGCTCTCTACAAAGATATGCTATTCTAGAAGTTAAAACCTTAGTTTTACCACTACCTGCACCAGCTAAAATTAGTGAATTTTTCCCCCCGAGAACTACTGCTTTATGTTGGGGATCATTTAAATCTTTTAGAAAAGTTAGAGACATTAATTAACTATTAAAAACTTTTATTTACTATATTCTAACAAATTACTTTTTTTATTTAAGGATATGTGCGAATTATAAGATTAAGATTCTATAGAGAATAAAGCTTCTGTGAAACTTTCTGCATCAAACTCTTGTAAATCATCAACCCCTTCTCCAACACCAATAAATCTAAATGGAAGAGAAAACTTCTTAGCAAGAGAAAAAACCATTCCTCCCTTTGCTGTTCCATCTAGCTTTGTTATTGCAATACCTGTTAATCCTACAGCTTTATTAAAAACTTCAGCTTGTACTAAAGCATTTTGTCCAGTTGTAGCATCAAGGACAAGCATTATCTCATGAGGTGCAGATTCATCCATTTTCTTTATAACTCTAACAACTTTTTTAAGCTCTTCCATTAGATTATCTTTTGTATGTAATCTCCCTGCTGTATCTGCTATTACAACATCAACACCTTTTGTTTTTGCTGAATAAACCGCATCATAAATAACAGAAGCACTATCTGCTCCTGTATGCTGCGCAACTACAGGCACTTTATTTCTTTGACCCCATTCTTTTAATTGCTCAACAGCAGCAGCCCTGAATGTATCTCCAGCAGCCAAAATTACACTTTTTCCTTGAGCTTGTATTTTTTTAGTTAGTTTACCTATAGTAGTTGTTTTACCTACTCCATTTACTCCAACGATTAAAATAACATAAGGTTTTTTATTTAAATCTATTTCTAAATGCTTTTGACAAGGTAGTATTATTTCGTGCAGCTTTTGCTTTATTATTTCATTTAATTTATCTGCTGTTTGAATCTCTTTCCTAGACACTTTATCTCTAAGATAAGAAATAATTTGATCTGTTGCTTCTATACCAATATCAGCAGTTAACAACTGCATCTCAATATCATCTAATAGATCTTCATCTACTATCTTTTGCCCCATTAGAATTGTACTTAGACCAGTACCCAGTTTACCTGCAGTTTTTGACAATCCTTTTTGTAATCTAGAAAATAGACCTTTTTTATCTTCCATTGGAGAAGTATCAATTAAATCTTGCTTAACGTTTTCTGGATCTTTATTTTTTTTAAAAAACATTAGAATTTGAAGAAGAAAAAAATAATAATTAGAGATTTTGCACTAAGAGTTGCTTATTTGCAACAATTGAAAATATAAGCTATTCGAAATATCTATCTCTTAATTTAGCTATCTTCTGATGAAGCGGATCAAACATGCTTACTATTCCTTTTGATTTTATGAAATGAACTTCACCATCAAAAGCTATCTCATCACCAGCTCTCGCATAAACTTCTAAAAGTTTATATCTTAAATCAACGTTATTAGAATCAGTTTCTAATGAGTCTTGCAGAGTTATACTCGCTTCAACAAACTTTTCACTATCTAAATATTGATCAACCAGTTCGATAACGTACAACTGCTCCTGCTCTTTAAAGTCTTCATAACCTTCCTCACCGCTTGAGCTAGTGCTTTCATCTGTAGTTAATGATTTATTTTCATTTGTTTCAAAGATTACACCTCTATCAGTTCTAACAGCTATATTTCTATCTTTCTCGCCATAAACAACTTCTGAACTTACTTCTTCAGCATAATTATCTATTGGTAAAGAATCTTCATCATAACCCTCTTCATTAAGATTAGCTGATGGCATATTATTTGTATTTTGCTGAGACTCTCCTCCACCTCCAAAAAAATCAAACTCTGCCTGAGC
Source organism: Pseudofrancisella aestuarii (assembly GCF_003574475.2). NCBI lineage: Bacteria > Pseudomonadati > Pseudomonadota > Gammaproteobacteria > Thiotrichales > Francisellaceae > Pseudofrancisella > Pseudofrancisella aestuarii. The sequence goes on from NZ_QLIS02000003.1 coordinate 157,721, forward strand.
ATCATTTTTATCAGTTCTATAAAACCCCACATCTGAAACAACAGGTGAAATTCTTGACATCAAATGATCTCTTCTTTTTTTAGAAATAATTTCCAGCTCTTTTTCTTTCTTATCATTCCTAGAATCCAAATATTTTTTTCCAAAAAATCCAGCTACTCCAAGGAATAAAAGAAGTACCACAATTCTTAAAAAGCCCAAAAAACCGGAAGTTTCTGTTTTTATTTCAGACTCCACTCCTTGTATCTGATTTTCTAGATCATGGCCATATTTAGTTGCTACAGACTTACTATCTTCAAAGATAACTCCAGGTACATTATGCTGAACAGAATTTGTAGATGATGAAGATGATTGAGCAATCATACTTTTATCACCTAGATTATCATCAATTACTTCTGGCACAGAATTCACATTACTCGCTACAGAACTTCCAGTATCATTAGCTACACTTTGAGATCCATCTGAAGAATACTGGTTTCTTAATAAAATTAAACCATCCTCAACCTCAGATTTTGTTGTAGGTATTGCAATCTTATCTCCAACGCCTATTCTATTAGATAAAATATCTGGAATCTCTGGCTTATTTATTCCTTTTATAGCATCAACAAGCTCAGAATTACTTACTCCTTTTATGGAATGATTAGCCGCTATTTTATATAAATAATCATTAGGCTGTACTGTATAGATATCCATACTAAAAACATAATGACTAGTTAGAAATACTAGCGCAACAGAACATATCAACTTCTTGACAATATCAAACATTCTTAATTCCAAAATACTTTTTATAACAAATCACACAAAATTATATCATATTTTTTTAGCTTAAAAATAGGTGTATCTAGTGTTCTCTAGTCGCACTAAAAATAATATCAGGATTTTTTTCTTTTGCTAACTGCAAATTAACCCCTGTAGGAGCTAAGTATGTTAAGTATCCTGCCCCATCATAAGCTATATTTACTTCATATTTCTTTTTAAATTCTGCTAATTTTTTCTCATCTTTACAAAACACCCATCTCGCTAAAGAAACATTCACTCCTTCATAAGAGCATTTCACATTATACTCTGAAGCTAATCTCTGAGCTACAACATCAAATTGTAGAACACCAACAGCGCCTAAAACCAAGTCATTAGATATAACTGGTTTAAACACCTGGGTAGCACCTTCTTCTGATAGTTGAATAAGACCTTTTTGTAATGCTTTCATCTTTAAAGGATCATTCAACTTAACTCTTTTGAAAATTTCAGGGGCAAAATTTGGAATGCCTTTAAACTTAAGTTTTTCTCCTTGAGTAAAACTATCGCCTATTTGAATACTACCATGATTGTGCAACCCTATAATATCTCCAGCAAACCCTTCTTCAACCTGCTCTCTTTCTCCTGCCAAAAAAGTAAGTGCCTTAGAAACTTGCATAGCTTTTCCTGTTCTTTCATGAAAAATTTTCATACCTTTTTCATACTTCCCTGAACAAATTCTAAAAAATGCTATTCTATCTCTATGCTTTTCATCCATGTTAGCCTGAATTTTAAAAACAAACCCAGTCAATTTGTCCTCATCAGCCTTAACAACTCTCTGGCCAGCTTCACGTGACTGCGGTGCTGGAGCATATTTTGTAAAGCCATCCATCATTTCTTTGACACCAAAATTACTTAAAGCAGTACCAAAATATACTGGAGTTAAAGTACCCTCCAGAAATTCTTTTTCATCAAATTCATGACTAGCTCCTTGTACAAGTTCTATTTGCATTTCTAACTCATCATATAAATCAGAACCAATAGCTTCCTTAGCATTTGCTAAACCTTTTACTTTTTTATAAGCATAAATTTCATGGCCATGCCCACCTTCAAAAAGGGTAACTTCATCTTGATATAAATCATAAACTCCTTTAAAAAACTTGCCCATACCTATAGGCCAATTCATAGGAGCACATTTGATTTTTAAAATATCTTCAACCTCATCCAAAAGTTCTAAAGGATCCCTAGTATCTCTATCAAACTTATTCATAAATGTAACAATAGGAGTATCTCTTAAGCGACACACATTCATAAGCTTAATAGTTCTATCTTCAACACCCTTTACAGCATCAACTACCATCAGCGCTGAATCGACAGCTGTAAGAGTTCTATATGTATCCTCTGAGAAGTCTTCATGACCTGGTGTATCTAATAGATTAACCACCCTTTCATTGTAAGGAAATTGCATAACAGACGTAGTTATCGAGATGCCTCTTTGTTTCTCCATTTCCATCCAGTCTGAAGTTGCATGAACACCACTTTTTTTTGCTTTTACTGTACCTGCTGTTTTAATAGCATTTCCAAAAAGTAACATTTTTTCTGTAATTGTTGTCTTACCCGCATCTGGGTGAGATATAATCGCAAAAGTTCTTCGTTTTGCTATTTCTTTTAACATTTCATTCATAATTTTATTTAATAAATAATTATTGGACCTAAAAATAATGTATAAGATTCTACTAAAACTATAAAAACAAAGAAACTAAAAATACTTGTCTAATATCTCTGATAAATCCTGTTTAATTTCCTCTAACGAATTACTTGCATCTATTTGAAAAGCATTATCATTTTCTTTAACTAAATTCTGAAACACTTTTCTAGCTCTATCAAAAAACTCTAAACCTGCTTTTTCTATTCTATCAGGAGAACCAACTTTTCCAGCTCTTGCTAAGCCTACAGCTGGATCAATATCTAAATAAATAACAATATCTGGCTCACATTCGCTCAGAAAAGTTTTATTTAACGATTCTATTTTTTCAAACCCTAGCTGCCTTCCTCCACCTTGATAAGCGAGACTAGACCAATAGAACCTATCTGAAACAACGGTCACCCCATTATTTAAGCTTGGCTTTATAAGAGCTTCAACATGCTGAATTCTACTAGCATACATTAGAAGCAGCTCAGTATCCGAAGCAACCAGCTCATCATCATATTCTCTAAGAGCTAATCCTCTTATTTCTTCAGCAACTTTTGTACCACCTGGCTCTCTTGTGAAAACTGCCTTACAAGACTTCTTCTCAAAATATTCTTTTATAAATCCTATGGCTGTACTTTTTCCAGCTCCATCAAGACCTTCTATAACTATAAAAAGTGGTTTCATATAAAATCCCCTAAACAAAAACTCCAACTATAACCGCTGACAGAAGACTTACTAATGTTGCTCCATAAAGTATTTTCAAACTAAATTTGCTTACTTTTTCCACAGCCCCTTTATCTAAAGAGTAAATTGTTCCAACGATAATTCCAATAGAACTAAAATTAGCAAATGATACTAAAAACACAGAAATCACCGCCTGAGTATGTAATGATATTTCAGTCAAATGATCTTTCATCATAAGCATAGCGACAAACTCGTTAGATACTAACTTTGTTCCCATGAGTTTACCTGCAAATAACATCTCATTTGATGGAATATTTAAGGTCCATGCTATGGGATAAAAAACATACCCTAATAAATCCTGGAAACTAATTCCTATAATAAACTCAAAACATGAATTTAGAGTTGCAATTAATGCCATAAATCCTATTAGCATAGCAGCAATAACAGTGGCTATTTTAAAACCATCTATAATGTACTCACCTAAAACAATAAAAAAAGCTCTCTTACTATCGGTATCATAATCTATTTCTAACTCTTCATAAGAAGTTTCTTTTTTAAAGTCGTATGGATTTATAATATGTAAAACAAAGAATGTACTAAACATATTCATAATAATTGCTACACATACATACTTCGCATCGATCATCACCATGTATGAACCTAAAATAGATAGAGACACCGTAGACATAGCTGTAGCAGTCATAGTGTATAAAACATTAGGTGATAAATGCCCAAGAATATTTTTATATGCTATAAAATTTTCAGCCTGACCCAAAGTCAATGAACTTACAGCATTAAATGATTCTAACTTCCCCATTCCACTAACTTTTGATAATAGATACCCAACTCCTCTAATAATTAAAGGTAGAATTTTTAAATACTGTAAAATACCTATTAATGCAGAAATAAAAACTATCGGCATCAAAACATTCAAGAATAATACGAAGCCATTATCTTTATTTTTATCAATATTACCGAATACAAATGAAATACCAACCTGAGCTTTATCTATCAAAAAGCTAAAGGCATTGGTAACTCCTTTCATTATCAAAACTCCAATATGCGATTCTAAAAGAACTCCACATAGGATTAGCTGAATGAACAATAAAATAAATAACCATCTGTACTTTATATTTTTTCTATCTGAACTAAATGCAAAAGCTAAAATAAAGACTAGAAAAACTCCCAATAAAAAGAAAAAAATTCTTTCTATCATTTAAAAACCCTTAAACAACAAATCCAACAACACAAGCAGATAAGAAACTTACTAACACAGCCCCATATAATATCTTCAAACTAAACTTTGCAACCTTAACCGAAGCTTCTTTACTAAGAGCCTGTATTGCTCCAATAATAATTCCAATAGAACTAAAATTAGCAAATGATACTAAAAACACAGATAAAACAGCCGTTGAATGCTCTGTTAATTCTTTAGCATGGCCACTCATCATTTGCATAGCGACAAATTCGTTAGTAACCATCTTAGTTCCCATAATCTTACCTGCTAGTAAAAGTTCATTATTATTAATATTCAAAACCCAAGCAAATGGATAAAATATATAACCCAATATATCTCTAAAAGTAATACCAAATATACTACTAAAAATACTATCCACTAAATGTAGTAATGCTATAAAACCTATTAGCATAGCACATACTATGATAGCCACTTTAAAACCATCTAATATATATTCAGCAAGCATTTCAAAGAAGTCTTGTTTTTCCTCTTCAAATTGTTCATGAAGCTTGTCATAGCTAATCTCTTCAGACTTTTCATATGGATTTATAATAGTCAAAACAAAGAAAGTACCAAACATATTCATAACCATTGCAACACAAACATATTTTGGCTCAAGTAATGACATATATGCTCCAGCCACAGCTAAAGATACCGTAGACATTGCTGTAGCAGCCATAGTATATAAAACATTAGATGGTAGATGGCCAATAATCTTTTTATAATTTATAAAGTTTTCTGATTGCCCAACTGCTAAAGAACTTACCGCATTAAAAGATTCTAACTTCCCCATTCCGGTAACTTTTGATAAAATCCAACCTATACCTTTTATGATCAATGGCAATATTTTAAAATACTGTAAAATACCTATGATTGCTGAAACCAGAACTATTGGCATCCCAACATTAAAGAAGAATATAAAACCATTTTTATTCATATCTGTAAGACTACCAAATATAAATTCAGAACCATCATGAGCACAATCTAATAGATGCTCAAAACCTTCCGATATTTTACTAATAATAGTAACTCCAATATCTGAGCGAAGTAAGAAAGCTGCTAGGCCTAATTGAACAAGTAAAATTATAAGTAAATATTTATATTTAATTCCTTTTCTATTACTACTCCAAGCAAAAGCTAAGATAAAAACAGAGATAATTCCTAATAAAAAAAACATAAATTTTACAAACATCTCACACCCAGTACATAAAAATGACACAAACTGGATAAATTCTACTAAAAATAAATATCTTTTTGGGATTTTTTTAGAATTTTTAAAAAGTATTAGTAGCTATTATTAGTTTTCTGAGTGTTTAAAATATTATCTAGCAAGCCGCTTACGCCTAATCTAAATGTTTTGGGATTAATATAGCTTTTAGAAATTATACTTTCTGCTAAGTTTATATAGCAAACTGCTTGATCATAATCTCTAATTCCACCAGATGCCTTGAAACCAACCGCCCTATTTGCTTTAGCAATAGTTTGCAAAATAACCTCAGCAGCTTCCAAAGTAGCTCCAACTTTTGTTTTCCCAGTAGATGTTTTAACAAAGTCTGCTCCATTATCAATAGCATCCTGAGTAGCTTTAAGAATTAGCTCTTTACTCTCTAGCTCTCCAGACTCAATAATAATTTTCAACACTTTATTGCCACAAACTTTTTTTACTTCAGATATAATTTCGCAAGATTTTGCTGAAGATCCTTGTACGTTATATTCCTTATAGTCTATAACTAAATCGATTTCATCTGCGCCTAAAGCTAATGCCTGTTTAGTTTCTGCTAATACGCTTTGCAAATTAGCTTCACCTCTAGGAAAATTTATAACTGTTGCAACTTCAAATTCATCAAATAGTTTTTCTTTAACTAGCTCAATAAATTGTTTATGAACACATATTGCAGCAACTCTTCCAAGTTTATTTTCTGCTTTCGAACAAAGTTTTATAATATCTTGCTCACAGTCATCATCACCTAACAAAGTTAAATCCATTAGAGAAACTATTTTTTCTTTACTAACCATTTTGACCTTTACTTAAAAATTGATTTGCCATTCTCTAGAACATCTAAGCCAAGATAATCAGCTATACTTTGACCAATATCTGCAAATGTGTCTCTAATCCCTATACATTCACTCTCAATATTTTTACCCCAAAGTAAAAATGGAATATGTTCCCTTGTATGATCACTGCCCGGCCAAGTGGGATCACAACCATGATCTGCTGCCATAATAACTATAGTATCTTCATCAAGAATTTCATCTAGTTCTGGTAACCTTGAGTCTAAATACTCTAAAGCTTTACCATATCCCTTAGGGTCTCTTCTATGTCCAAAACTTGAGTCAAAATCAACAAAATTAGTAAATATTAAACTATTTGCTGGTGCTGTTTTATACTCTTGTACCGTTTTATCAAATAATTCTTCGAGACCTGTAGCTTTGACTTTTTTAGTTATACCTTGATTTGCATAAATATCAGCTATTTTACCAATTGAAACCACATTCCCACCAGCTTTCTTTAGCTTATCCAAAAGCGTAGGAGCAGGAGGTAAAATAGAAAAATCTCTTCTATTCCCAGTACGTGTATATTCATCTGCACACTCTCCAATAAAAGGACGTGCAATAACTCTACCCACACACATACCCAATTCATCTAAAACTTCTCTAGCTATCTTACAAATTTCTAACAATCTGTCTAAACCATAATAATCTTCATGCGCAGCTACTTGGAATACACTATCTGCAGATGTATAAATTATTGGACTTTTTGTTATACAGCTTTCACAACCAAGTCTTTTTAAAACCTCTGTCCCTGAAGCATGTCCAGCGTCAATAAAACCTTCGGTAAGGTTAGCTCTCTCAACCCAAAGATCTATAAATTTTTTATCAAAATAGCTTCCACCTTCTTCTTTAGGAGAAAAATAATACCAATCAAACATTACTGGCACACCAGCTATTTCCCAGTGTCCACTAGGAGTATCTTTACCTTTACTTACCTCTGTACAACTACCATATTTAGAATTTATAACGGCATCATTCCCATCTGTTATATCTAATGACAACTCTTTACCACTACTTAATTCAGCAGCTTTCTTTAAGCCTTTTTTTGATAGATTAGGCAAACTCAAAGACAAACCATTATTTTTAAAATAATCAACTATATGTCCAAAAGTATCAGATCCTACATCTCCAAATTTATCAGCATCAGGAGCATGCCCAATACCAAAAGAATCGAATATTAAGATTATTACTTTTTTATTTTTTAACATTTCATTCACCTACAGAATTATTTAAATAAGCCGTTCTAATACCTCTTAAAATCAAATCAGGAGATATCACATCAAAAATACCTTCATCTTTAAACAAATGTGAGAAACCGCCTGTAGCAATTGTTAAAACATCTGAATCACCAAGTTCTTTTATCATTCTAGCTTTTATTTCTTTTATCGCTCCTAAATGGCCAAAGTATAATCCTGATCTAATATTTGTAGTAGTATCATACCCTGTTGCCTTACCCGCCTTAGCTATAGTAATTGATGAAAGTTGTGATGCTCCAGCACATAATGCATTTAATGATAGCTTCATGCCTGGCAATATTGCGCCACTCAGATACTCTCTATTTTTAGTAACCATATCAAGAGTTGTTGCTGTTCCCAAATCAATAACAAGCAAATTCTTATTTGGATAATCTTCTACCGCTCCTATACAACTTGCAATTCTATCAGCACCAACTTGATGAGCCTCAACATTTGACATATCAAGCTTTAACTTCACATCCATATTTACAAAAAATGCTTTTTGCTTGAAGTATTTAATAATAGCTGAGCCTAAAGAATAATTAATATGAGGAACAACGGAAGAAATAGCACATCCTTTAATATCCAGAGGATTTATATCATTTTCTCTAAGAGCTTGCCTTAAAAAAACACCTATTTGGTCTGAAGTAGAGTCAACTGATGATGTTGCATATCTAAGTTGGCCAATAATTTTATCTTTGTCAAAAATCCCTATATGTATATGTGAATTCCCAACATCCATTACTAATAACATAATAACCTCTTAATGGGCTTGCTCCCAGTTATCACCAATATCAACATTTACCTCTAGTGGCACACTTAAAGTGACAACCTGTTCCATAATGTTTTTTATTTCTAGCGCTAAAGTTTCTGCTTTTTCTTTTCTTACTTCAAACACTAGTTCATCATGAACTTGCATTATCATTCTTATATCTTGATTATACTTACTAACCAAGTCTTTTTTAACTGCAATCATAGCTTTTTTTATAATATCTGCGGCTGTACCTTGCATAGGAGCATTTATTGCAGCTCGTTCTGCAGCATTCCTTTGAGGGACATTTCGTGAATTAATTTCAGGTAAATATAATCTTCTACCCAAAATGGTCTCAACATATCCATTTTTCTTAGCAAAATCCTTTGCCTGTTGCATATACTCTTTTACTGCTGGATATCTATTAAAATATATATCTATATAATTCTGAGCTTCTGATCTAGAAACTTCTAATTGCTTAGCTAAACCAAAAGCGCTCATTCCATAAATTAGTCCAAAATTTACTGCCTTTGCTCTTCTTCTTTGCTCTGAGGTGACTTCTTTTATATCAATATCTAAAGTCTCGGCTGCAGTCGCGATATGAATATCTAAACCTTGATTAAATGCTTTTAAAAGATTTTTATCTTTAGAAAGATCTGCCATTATCCTAAGCTCAATCTGAGAGTAGTCTGCAGCAACTATATAGAACCCTTCTTCTGCTACAAACGCTTCCCTAATTTTTCTACCTTGCGGACTTCTAATTGGTATATTCTGCAAATTTGGATCTGAAGATGACAGTCTTCCTGTTACCGTACCAGTCTGATTATATGAAGTATGCACTCTACTATTAGAATCAACCATTTTAGGTAGCTTTTCTGCATACGTGTTTTTTAACTTAGATAAATGCCTATACTCCATTATTAATCTAGCAACTTCATACTCTTCAGCTAATTGTTGTAAAACCTCTTCAGAAGTTGATGCCTGTCCTCCTGAAGTTTTTTTGACCGCTGGTAAATTCATTTTCTCAAACAGTATTTCTCTAAGCTGCACAGGCGATGACAGATTAAACTCTTGGTCGCACAGAATAAAACACTCTTTCTCTAGCTCATCAATCTTAGATTGTAGATCGTAACTTTGTTGTTCTAACTTCTCAACGTCAATTTTTACACCAAGCTTTTCCATCTCATTTAATATAAGTAATAAAGGCATTTCCACATCTTTATATAACTTATATAAAACATCTTCTTTCTTTAGCTTTTCAAGAAAATGATTGCATAGCCTAAAAGTAATATCAGCATCTTCTGCTGCATATTCAGAAACTATTTCTATTTCTATACAGTCTAGAGTTTGTTGCTTTTTGCCAGTTCCTGCAATACTAGTATATGGAATCGGCTCTATTTCTAAGTTTTCTTTTGACAGACTATCCATATCATGTCTTCCAGTACTTTTAAGAACGTATGCCATAATCATCGTATCATGTATGTCGCCACATATCTGGATACCATACTTTGATAAAACTTTTTCATCAAATTTAAAATTATGTGCTATTTTTTTAGAATCATTTGCAAATATAGGCTTTAACTTATCTAAAACAAAATCTAATGATAATTGTTGAGGAACACCTAAATACCTATGCTGTAACGGGATATACGCTGCATTTCCCTCTTCATAACAAAAAGACATTCCAACAAGTGCTGCTTCTTTAGTATCTAGAGAATCAGTCTCAGTATCAAAAGCAAAAACTTCCACAGTTGAAAGTTTCTCAACTAGCCTATCAAGGTCTTCTTCTAAAAGAATTGTTTTATAGCTTTTAACAACCTCTTTCTTAGGAGTATCTTTTACTTCAAACTCTTTTAATAACGAATTAAACTCATATCTCTTAAAAGCTTCTTGTAAATATTCTTTATCTACTTGCTTGCGTTTTAAAGTCTCTAAACTTAATGGTACGTTTAAGTCACACTTGATTGTTGCCAATTCATATGAAAGTCTTAATAATTCAATATTATTTCTAAGATTATCACCAACTTTTCCTTTTATCTCATCCTGATGAGCAATAACACCTTCTATATCATTATAGCTTTGCAACCATTTTACTGCTGTCTTTGGACCAACATTTGGCACACCTGGAATATTATCTGAAGAATCTCCCATAAGCGCTAAATAGTCTATAATTTGTTCTGGTGTTACTCCGAACTTCTCAATCACCTTAGCTGGATCTGTAACAATATCTTTCATAGAATCAAAAAGCACAACTCTATCCGTAACAAGCTGAGCCATATCTTTATCACCTGTCACGATAACAACTTCAAAATCATCTTTAAAGTTTCTAGCTAAAGTTCCTATTACATCATCTGCTTCAACATTTTTTTCAACAATTAGTGGAAAACCCATCTTCTCTATAATTTCAAGAAGTGGCTTAATTTGGACTCTTAACTCATCATCCATCCTTTTTCTATTTGCCTTATAGTCAGCAAACATATCATGGCGAAAGCTTTTACCTTCAGCATCAAAAACAACAACTATATAATCTGTTTGATACTTTTGAGTTAGTTTTTTTAACATGTTTATTACACCAAGGATAGCTCCTGTAGGCTCTCCCTGACTATTACTAAGAAATGGTAAGGCGTGATATGCTCTAAATAAATAAGATGAGCCATCTACTAATATTATTTTTTCCACAAGAGATACGAATTAATTTAATTGCGTTGTAAATACTAATATATATACAAATGTATATCAAACAAAGCTTATATACTAAACCCAATTTTTTCAAAACAAAGTTCTACAGAAATGTCTAAATACCACCAGTTTTCTTTTGCAAAATCTTTACATTTGACAGCATCTTTATAGGTCATAACTATTACATCATCACCATCAAACTCTATAAAATCACTCTCTTTAAATTTATAATGATCTTTAAATATTTTTCTTTTAGTAACAACTACGCCAAGCTCCTCTAAAGAGTTAAAAAACTTTTGTGGATTACCTATACCTACGATAGCTGTTAAATTAATTCTATTAAATTCGCTTAAGCTTTTTCTTTCGCCTGTTTTTATATTGATAAATTCTTTAGGAATAATTTTTGTGAAGAGAATATTTTTATTAAACTCTTGTAATAGCTTTTTATCTTCATCTTTACAGTTTCCAATAGCTATAACCGCATCAACCTCTTTTATTCTGTCAATTGACTCTCTAAGAGGTCCTGCTGGAAAAGTTAATCCATTTCCAAACATTCTACTTGCATCAACAACTACCAGCTCATAATCTCTAGCAATTTTATAATGCTGTAATCCGTCATCAGAGATTATCACATCAATATTTGAGTATTTTTCTTCTATGAATTTTATAGCTCTAGCTCTATTTGCATCTATTATTATTGGAACTTTTCCTTGCAAAGCATCATGCATCATACATGGTTCATCACCACATTGTGATGGTTTAGTATTTTCATCAACCTCAAAAGGATAAGTATCTGCTTTAGCCCCATATCCCCTACTAATAATAGCTGGCTTCTTACCTTCTGCAAGAAAATACTCACTTAAAGCTCTAACTACTGGTGTCTTACCTGTTCCACCAACAGAAATGTTTCCAACAATTATAATAGGAATTTTTGATTTATATTGTTTTTCTTGGAGATTTTTTTTTCTATGTGATGCTATTTTTGAGAAAATATAAGAAGCTGGCTCAAGTATAGCTGATAGTATTGTTTTTTTTCTTGAGTACCAGTGCTTCTCAATCATTTTTTACTCTAGACCAGACTGATATAACCTACTATACAATCCACCATTTTTTATAAGTTCCTCATGTTTTCCACACTCAACAACTTTACCATCATCCATCACTACTATTTTGTCAGCATTTTCAACTGTACTTAATCTATGAGCTATAACAATCGTAGTTCTAGAGTCTGTGAGATTTTCCAGTGCTTGCTGAACTACCCTTTCAGACTCATTATCTAACGCACTTGTAGCTTCATCAAATATTATTACTGGAGCATCTTTCAATAAAGCTCTAGCAATTGATATTCTTTGTCTTTGTCCACCTGAAAGTTTAGAACCATTATTACCTATACTCGTATGCATCCCCTCAGGTAAAGTAGCTACAAACTCTAAAGCATTAGCTTTTTCTAGAGCTTTCAAGACCTCTTCTTCAGACACATCTCTATCAAGACCAAAGGCAACATTGTTGTAAACTGTATCATCAAACAAATGAACATTCTGAGAAACCATTGATAAGTGAGATCTTAGGTCTTTTAGTGTTAACTCTTTTGTATCAACACCATCCAAAAATATTTCACCTTCATCTTGTATATAAAATCTAGATATTATACTTGTAAGAGTTGTTTTCCCAGACCCTGATTTACCAACAAAAGCAACCGTCTCACCCGAATTAATATCAACATTAACGCTATCAAGAACCTTTCTATCTCCAAAAGAAAAAGATAGGTTTTTAATACTAACTTTACCTTCTGACTTAGTAAGTTTTTTTGTTCCTGTTTCTTTTTCAGCAGGATAATCTAATATATAAAATATATCTTCTGTTGCAGCCACAGCTTTTTGTATGACAACATTAACTTTAGTTAAATTCTTTATAGGTTTTAATACTGCTGCAGCTGCAGCAAAAAACGAAGCAAAAGACCCTGCTGTTAACCACGATGAACCATTTTCGTTTGTTCCAAAAATTGCTATTGTAAACAAAGAAAGGGCTAAAACTAATGAAGCTATTATTTGTATAATTGGAGATGTCAAAGCATCTAAGGCAATTGTCCTAATTTGTTGAGAATATGTATAATCAAGATTTTTAAAGAATTTTTTCTGTTGCTTTTCTTGAGCGCCAAATATTCTTATTTCTTTATAGTTCCTAAGCGTTTCTTCAGCAGCATGTGTAACATTTCCCATAGAAAACTGAGTATTCCTACTCAAAGATCTAAACTTTTTATTTATCAAACTTATGAATAAACCTAAGAAAGGGCCTACTATAATTAAAAATAAGGACAACTGCCAGCTTGAAATAACCATTACTATAATAAGCCCTATAACAAATGTACCATCTTGAACAACTGTTATAATAGCTGTAGTAGTTGCTTCTGTAACCTGATCAACATTATATAAAAGTCTAGAAATGATTTGTCCTGATGAGTGTTTATCAAAAAAACTAGCTGGTAGATCCATAAATCTTTTATAAATATCTTTTCTAAACTTATAAACTACTTTCTGACCTAAAGAACCTATAAAGTATTGAGATAGAAATGAACCAATAGATCGTAAAAACAAAAGACCCACCATTCCAAGTCCCATAAGCATTAAAACGCTTGCACTTTGTTTAGTTATATCTCCTCCAGCACCAAATCCATAGTTCAGTATAGGATTTATCAAATAAATCATAGAGGCATCTGCAGCTGAAAAGAATACACTCCCCAATGCAGCTATAGCTAAAAACCACCAAAGGTGTTTAACCTGATAAATAAGCCTTTTATAAAGAGTAGTTACTTTTTCTTTACTAGCAACACCGCCACTAAAATCATTCGTTGGAGAAGACTTAATATCTATTTTATCTATAGAGTTTGACATATTTGTAAAAAATAGACCTATTATAAAAATACAACTGGAACTAATTATACACTTTTTTATGCTAACATAAAGTTTAAGAAAGTTATTATCATATCTTATTCACATGAAAATCTACTTAGTTGGTGGAGCCGTTAGGGATATTCTTCTAGATATAGCTCCAAAAGACAAAGATTGGGTTGTGATTGGCACAAACGAAAAAGAAATGCTTGCCTTAGGATTTAAAAAAGTTGGATCCAGTTTTCCTGTATTTATTCATCCGGACACTAAAGAAGAATATGCATTAGCTAGAAAAGAAAAAAAAATAGGAAAGGGTTACTACGGGTTTGAAACAACATTTGACAAAAGCGTAACTCTAGAGGATGACTTACTAAGACGAGACTTAACTATTAACTCCATTGCCATGACCGACAAAGGAGAAATAATAGATCCTTTTAATGGAGCACAAGATATTAAAAAAAGGATTCTACGTCATACTAGTTTAGCATTTACAGAAGATTCCTTGCGAGTTATAAGGATAGCAAGATTTAAAGCTCAACTATCCGATTTCAATTTTAAGATCGCTAAAGAAACTGAAGAACTCTGTATAAAAATAGCTAATTCTGGAGAGCTTATTGACATAAAGAAAGAAAGGATAAATATCGAATTCATAAAATCCTTAAAAAACCCAAAAATATTTTTTAACTCTCTTAAAACTCTACATGGCTTAGAAATTCTTTTCCCACTCATTAGGCAGCAGTTTTCTAAATTGCCAAGAAAAATCTTTTTTATTTCGGACACATATCAAAAAAGTAATATAGAAACGAAAATAGCTTTAACTTTTTTTTCTTTTGCACCTAAAGATATAAATAAATTAAAGACTGAGCTTTGCTTAACAAATAATCAGTCAAAAATTATTCATGCTACTTGTTGTTTATTTCAAATAAGTAAAACGGTAAGTCATGATGAAATACTTTTCCTACTAAAACAATCAAATATATTGCGTAACAATATTCTTTTACAGAAAACAAAAATCATTATGGGCAAATTAAAAGAACTCAAAAACTTAAATAACTTAGAAGACAAAATAAACTCTACTTTTGAAACCATTTCTGAGTTACTAAAATTAAATTATAGTGACGCCTTCTCAAAAACATCCCATACAGATAAAAATATGCTAGCTAAAACCCTGCAGCTGAATATTATAAAAAAACATTTTAAATTATGATACAATCACAAACTACTAAATGTTTGAGCAATATACCTTATAAGAGTTATCAAATATATGAGAATTTTTTTAGATAAGCCTTTTCTAACAAACGTAATAATATGTACTTTTGTTGAGCTAATAGTTATATGCCTTGCACTCACATTAAATTTAACCCCTTGTCCACTATGCATATTACAACAACTATGCCTAATTGGTATTCTTGCACTAAGCATTGTCGGGCTATTTAAATTCAAAAAATACTGGTTTATAACTCTAACCATAGTACTTATTCTATCTATTTTAGGCATATATTTTTCTGGTGCTCAAGTATACTTACAATACTTTTCACCATCTAAGAATATTGCAGCCTGTGATACAGTAACTAACTCTTTCATTATAGACGCAGTAACCTCTGTATCAGGTTCAACAAGTAGTTGTTCAGCAACTTTGGAAGAAATTCCCGGACTATCTTTAGCTTCTTATAGTTTAATTGTATTTATATTAATTAGTTGCTTAAACATAGTCTCATTTTTAAGAAAAATATTTAATAATTCGAAGGAATCATAGATGTCTGAGAAAACAAAAGCTTTTTTATACAAAATTAAAGATAAATGGAATAAATTTTACGAAAAAGTTAAATCTAAAAAAATATATTACGCCTCTTTTGTAGTTGCCGTGCTTTTTATAGCTTGGTATTTTTTAGGATCTCTAGGCTTAACCGTTGCTTTAATTTACTTTATACAAAAAATTAATTTTGTAAAAAGACAATTCTTAAAATTAAAGCAAAACCGACAAGCTGCCGGCATAACTATTGCTGTAACTACAGCTATAATGTTTGGCTTAGTGTTTGGTTTTTCACAGCTAGTAAAATCAATGATAAAACAAGGCATGGCCTCTTATGTACCTCAGCCAACTGCTGTAACTTCAGTTTTAGTAAAAGAGCAAGACTGGCAACCAATTATAAATACAATAGGTGAAGCTCAAGCTATTCAATCAACAGCTATTTCCTCTCAGTCTGGTGGTATAATCAGCGAAATTGCTTTCAGAAGTGGGCAAGAAGTTAAGAAAGGCGATCTACTCTTCAAACTTGATACTAGCCAGTTAGAAGCGAGCTTAGAAGAAGCTCAAGCCAATCTAAAGCTGGCTAAGATCACAGATGAGCGATATAAGAAACTTGTTGCTCAACGTGCTACATCTAAAGAATCAGCGGATAAAGCAAATGCTGATTACCTTTCAGCAAAAGCTCAAGTTGATAACATACGCTCACAAATTGCATTTAAAGTCATAAGAGCTCCTTTTGATGGAAGAATTGGTATAAGAAACATAAACTTAGGGCAATATTTTAATAATGGTGATAATGCTGCAACACTTACGACCATATCGCCTATATTTATAACTTTCCCAATCCCTCAGAACAAAGTTAACCTTATAAAGGTAGGTGATGTTATCAGCTTCTACTCTGATACATTCCAAAATGAAACTTTTGAAGCAAAAATAACTGCTGTAAACTCTTTTATTAATAGTTCAAATAGATCTATTATGGCTCAAGCAATTTATAAAAATAAAGATCACCGAATATTACCAGGTATGTTTGTAACTGTTCATATAAACCTACCAATAGAAAAAAATGCTATAGTTATCCCGAGAAATGCTATAAATTACAACCTTTATGGCGAATCTGTTTACACTTTGAAAACAGTTACTGATGATGATGGAAAACCTACAAAAGCATCTTATACATCTACAGCAGATGGAGGCATGAAAACGGTACAAACTGAAGATACTCTATATAAAGTTGGTCAAGATAATATAGCGGTTCTAGAAACTAAAGATAATCTTGCACTAGTATCTGGAGTAAAAGCAGGGGAAACAATAGTAACATCTGGTCAAAACAAAATAAGAAAAGGTGCAAAAGTTATCGTAAATAACTCTGTAGAACTAAGCAATGACATCTATAATGGAGATATTCAATAGTGGAAACAGAAGCTCCAAAAACTAATTTTATTAAAAAGCATTTTATAGACACTTTTATAAGAAGGCCTGTCCTATCCCTTTCTATAAGCTTTATGATAATAGTAATAGGGATAGGATCTTTTTTCACATTACAAATTAGGCAGTATCCTTACATTGATAGTGCAACAATAACTGTTACAACCAATTATCCTGGCGCTAGTCCAGCAAACATTCAAGCTTTTGTTACCAGACCAATTGAAAACTCTGTTGGTGCCGCAAAAGGTATTGATTACATGACTTCTTCGTCAGCATTAGGAACAAGTACCATAAATGTTTATGTAAAACTTGGGTACAACACAAATGACGTTTTATCTGAAGTAGTACAATATGTTAATGCTGTTATAAATAGATTACCTAAAGATGCTTATTCTCCATCTATACAAGTTAACCCAGCAGATGACTTCCCTTCTCTAATTTTTGCCTTTACAAGTGATGTCATGACTCCTCCAGATATCACAGCATATATAAACTCTGAGTTAACACCTAGGTTATTAGCCAAAGGTGGTTTATCTAAGGTCAGTGTTTGGGGTAATAAACCCTATGCTATGAGAATTTATCCCAACAAAGAGAAAATGGCTGAGTATGGTATAACTGCTACTGAACTTGCAGAAAGTATTGGCTCTAATAGCTTAATTGCAGCTGGTGGTGCTATACAAGGACCATATCTTAACTATGTCCTCAATCCTGAAACTAGTATGTCTACCGCTCAAGATTACAGAAACCTAATAGTTAAGAAATCTGAGACACAAATAATAAGACTAAAAGATGTAGCTAGAGTAGAATTAGGCGCACAAACTTATGATTCATCAGTGAAATTTGATGGTAAAACAGCTGTTTTAGCTGGCGCTGTTGTATCTCCTGATGCAAACCCTCTTACTGTTGTAGCTGCTCTTTTAGACGAACTCCCATCTATCAAAGAAGGGCTTCCAAATGGACTAAATGTTGATGTAGCATTCAATAGTACATTATATATTGAAAGCTCTATCGAAGAGGTCTTACATACGCTATTTGAAGCAGTAATTATTGTTTCTATTGTTATGTTCCTATTCTTAGGTTCTTTTAGAGCAGTAGTTGTTCCTATTATTGCTATTCCCCTATCTATCATAGGATCATTTTTCCTAATGAAGGTAATGGGATTCTCAGTAAATCTCTTAACTCTATTAGCTATGATTTTAGCTATTGGTCTGGTTGTAGATGATGCTATTGTTGTATTAGAAAATATTTATCGCCATATAGAAGAAGGAATGGAACCATTCCCTGCTGCCATTAAAGGAGCTAGAGAAATAGCTAATCCAGTTGTATTAATGACACTAACCTTAGTAGTAGTATATGCACCTATTGGTATGATGACAGGATTTACTGGGGCGTTATTTACTGAGTTTGCATACTCACTAGCCGGAGCCGTATTAATATCAGGTATAGTTGCTTATACACTTTCTCCAATGCTCTGTTCAAGAGTATTAAATAGAGAGATGCTTGACTCCAAATTAGTACATTATATAGATAGTTTCTTTACTAAGCTAACTGCCAAATACACTAGCATTCTAAAATTCGTATTAGAGGTTAAACCATCCATCGCAATAGTTGGTTTAATAGTAACAGCAAGTTGTTTCTTTATGATGCGAGACATTAAATCTGAACTTGCCCCAATAGAAGACCAAGGCTTTATAGCTATAATGGGATCTGCTCCATCTTCTGCTAACATAAACTACTTAAATACTTTTAGCAATCCTTTAGCTAAGATACTGACCAATATTGAAGGAGAGCAGAACACATTCATTTTAAATGGTGTAATGGGTTCAAACGTGATATTTGGTGGATTTATTATGAAACCTTGGGATGAGAGAACAATTCTACAACCCCAAGCCGCCCAAAAAATACAATCTGAAGTAACAAATGTTGCTGGAATACAGACTTACACATATCAAACGCCTTCCTTACCAGGGATCCCCAGAGGAGCTCCTATGACATTTGTTATTCAAGGAGTTACTGATTATGAGGCGATTTATGACATTGCCAATGATTTCATCGCTAAAATGATGAAAAGTGGTTTATTCGTTTTTGCTCAAAGTGATCTTAAGTTTGACAACCCTGTTACTGACATCAAGATTGATAGAGAAAAAGCAGGAAATCTAGGGCTTTCTATGAAAGATATTTCTAGCGTATTACAGTATAGTTACGCTGGTGGATATATTAACTATTTCTTCCGTTTAGGATATAGCTTCCAAGTTATTCCTCAGCTTCCTAGAATGGAAATGCTTACACAAGAACAGTTAGGAAGTATTTATTTAGACATAAAAACTCCTATAGAGAACATGTTTAACTCTCAAATCCCAATATCTGCTTTGGTTCAATTTAAAACGAAAGGTCAACCACTTACACTAAATACTTTCCAACAATTAAACTCTGCCACTATTTCAGCAGTTATGGCACCTGGAGTCACTCAGGGTCAAGCAGTAGATTATATGGAAGAATTATCAAAAGCAGAACTTCCAAATGGATTCTCATACAACTATTCTGGCTCCGTTAGACAGTATATAGAAAATGGTAACACGATGATGATTGCTTTCGCTTTTGCTATTATTCTTATTTTCTTAGCTCTATCTGCACAATTTGAAAGCTTTAGAGACTCTTTAGTTATCCTAGTTACAATTCCTATGGCTATATCAGGAGCGCTACTACCACTGTTCTTAGGTCAATATCTTGGGGCATCATGGGCTTCCCTGAATATTTATACTCAATTAGGATTAGTTACACTAATAGGATTGATATCTAAACAAGGTATTATGGTGGTTGAATTTGCAAATCATTTGCAGAAAGTTGAGAAACTAAACAAGTACGATGCCATAATAAAATCATCCTCTCAAAGATTAAGACCCATCCTTATGACAGTTTCAGCAATGGTTGTTGGTGTAATACCCCTCATATTCTCATCTGGTGCTGGTGCAGTAAGTAGAAACTGTATTGGGGTCGTTATATCAAGTGGATTAGTCGTAGGCGCAATATTCTCATTATTTGTTTTACCAGTTGTATATATGTACGTTGCTGAAGATAAATCTAAATTCCTAGAGAGAGAAAAAAGAGAAGATGAAATAATAGAAACTTTACAACAATCTGATCACTAATCCTCATTTACTTCTCGAATAAGATGCTATATATTGAAATTATCATAAATAATTTTGTATATTACTATGAATTCAGAATCACATTTACCAGACTCAAAATCACTTATGGCTCTAGCATGGGTTATTTGTCTAGTAACAACACTTTGCTATAGTTACGACTTCTTTATAAGAGCAGCTCCAGGAGTTATGGCAACAAACCTTAAAGATGCTTTTTCAATAAATGATACTCATCTTGGTTTTTTATCTTCAGCTTATTTTATTTCATATACTATAATGCAAATTCCAGCTGGAGTGATATTAGATAAATATAACCGAAGAGTAGTCATTAGTATTGCAACAGCACTATGTGTTTTAGGAAACTATCTCTTTTCAGCTACAGACTACTATGAGTTAGCTTTTTTTGGCAGAATACTTATGGGAATAGGCTCAGCATTTGGATTTATTGGCGCTGCTAAAATGGCTGCCATGTGGCTACCTCAAAGGTTTTTTGCAACCTTTATTGGTTTCACTACTGTTGTGGGAATTCTAGGCGGTCTTATGACTGATACTATTTTATCCTCTTTAGTACACAACTTTGGCTGGAAATCTGGAAATGCTGTATTTACATATATAGGGATCGGAATATTAGTCCTAGTTATCACTTTCGTACGAGACAATCCAAAACATGTAGAAAAATTTACTCATTTAAGTGAAGCAAATTTTAAAGAAACAATCTTTAAAGTCCTCAAAATCTTTGGAAACTCTAAATTTTGGGCAGCTAGCGTTATAGGTGCAATATTATTTATTCCCATAAATGTTCTAGGCTCGCTATGGGGTGTTGGACTCATCCAAGCAAAATTTGGTATAGATCAAGCTGGAGCAGCTGAGATAAATGGTTTCTTATTTATTGGATCTGCCGTAGGATTTGCAATAGCTGCAATTATAGCCTCTATGACAACTAGATTTCGCCTTATGCTTATAATAAGTATAACAGCATCAGTTACATTATTAGCTATGCTTTTATATCTTCCTTTAAATATACAAGCATTTACAATACTTTATATACTACTAGGCGTAGTTGCAGGCCCTCAAGCAGTAACATTTGCTATTGCAAAGGCAATATCTCCGAAAGGGACAGCTGGCTCGGCAACTGCTGGTGTGAATATGGTTAACAACCTTATACCTGTCTTTTTACTACCTTTAATTGGATATATATTGACTCACTATGGTACTTTAATGGTTCACACAAGCACTAAACTTGAAGTTTACACAATCTCTAGTTACCAAACAGCTCTAGATATGGTATTGGTTCTTCTATTAATCTGCTTACCTATTTCAATATTTATACCAAAAAATATAGAAGACAAATAAAGGCTATTTATTTTATCCAAAAATTTCTTAATTACTTACAAGAGCAGGCTATATCAAGAATCTCTGACAATCTTTCATCTGAGTCTGCTATAACTAATATCATAACTTTATTATTAGCTTCTAGATTTCCTATACAGGTAATAATAACGCCCTCTTTATCACCATAACTATAAGCAACACCTTTAGATTTCAAATAATTATGATAGTCATCTATAGTATATCCTTTCGGAACTAAAACATTATTATGACCAACCCAAGGCTTATATTCTCCATCTCTTAACTCATGTGCCAAGAAACCTGCATATATAGCACCTGTTTGACGAGCATTTACTTCTAAAACATATGGAATAATTTCTCCAGCAATTTCTCTTATAAGTAAATCAACTCCAACAACACCTCTTACTCCATGTTCTCTAAGAATTTCTGTCACTTCTGAACAAAGTTTTTGAACAGATGGATACTTTTCAAATTTTGATTTATATTTATTACCTAAATGAGTTTGACCATCTAACATTTGATCACTTAATCCCAAAGAAATATCATCTTCTTTCTTATCCGCAATACATATCTGGAAGGCTGGAGAGCCTAAATTATCAAGCCAAGGATCAATCATAAATATTTCGACCTTACTCATCAATTTTAAAACTTCTTTAAGTTCTTTTTCACTTTCAAATCTATGAATACCATATCCGGAACATGCTCTTGGCATAATAACTGCACATTCATAAATACCATGATTTTCATATTCTCTATATATTTCTAGAGATCTCTTTACATAATCTTCGCTAATTGTAGAAACTATATTAGTACTTGGAACTAATATACCCCTATCATGTAACATTTTTCTTAAGAAGGATTTATCATTAAGGAAAACAGATAAAGATGTACTTAAACCATATTCTTTACCATATCTAATTCCCATTAATTCTATTGATGTAGACGAAGTAAAAGGAACGATAGATACAAACTCCTTATCTTTGAACTCAGGAATTTGATCAGCATAATTCATTACTAAAGTAGAAAATCTATAATGCTGCAATATATCTTCTATAAAAATGAAATTATCTATAGATATATAGCCAAGGCCAATTTCTTTAAAGTATTTAACCATCTGTTCTACGACTTTCATGCTAGTCTTTGGTAATACAATCTTATGATCTTTTGCCAATAAACAAAGTGTTCTCGTTATATAGTTACTAACAAATGAGCTAACCAGATCTGCCCCATAAATATCTGTTGTATTAGGAATATGTATAGCTTTTTTACCCCACATTTTTTCAGATAATGTATTTGTTATTTTTGTTGTAGACATATCTCACCTCTTCTTTTTTCTTTTAACTGCATGTGGGCATCATAAATAGCTTTAGAGAAAATAGCTGTCATCTGATTTAATTTGACCTCATCTATTTCTAGTTTTGCTAAATCATAATCTGTGTCACTCGTTACTTTTTTTGACAAAAAGTCCTTAGGTAGATCTATACACACAGTACCAAGCTCACAAACTAAATAATGAGCAACTAAGTGCTCGGCTAATATATATGGTTTATCATATTGAATTTCTACACCTTGATCATGAAATTGTTTTGCTAAAGCATCTAGTAGTTCTTGATTTGCAAAAATACCATTACGATGATCTCCTGTAAAAAGCTCTGTTAATCGTAACTCCCCCTCTTTATGACTATCTCTGAACAACCTTATATACTCTTCTAAAGTATCTGGTGTCTCTATAATAGCTTCGGCATATCTTTCTTGAATAATATTTGGAGAGTATGTCGACATTGTATGCAAATCTATAGATACTGCATTATAGCTTTTCGCTATAGCTACAGCATGACAAAGGTGCTCCATATATCTATCGTAAAGCTTCAGCAACTCTGCTTTAAGTTTTGGGTGTTGATTATAATCTATTACGTTTCTCAAACAGTTTGGATATAATCTACCAGCGTCTAATATTGACCTAGGAAAAGATGGCTCTATTATTAAAGTTTTTAAATTAAATTTATTATAAAGAAATTTAGCTATCTCTTTAGCCAATTCTCTTGTACCAAAATCACACTCAATTTCTAGAAATTGCTCAAAAGCAACTTTATCAAGCTTTATTAATTCAGCAAATATAGGATAATCAAACTCTATAAAATCATGACCCAGCTCAGAATGGGGGCAAGTCAATAAAACATCAAATCTTAAATCACCATCAGAATAAAAATAAAAAGTAGCACTCTCGTGATATTTTACATACGACGGTTTATCTATCCAATTCACAAAAATATTAAGTTTAATTTAAAAATTATTATTGAAAATTATAACAACTATATAAACAATAATAAAATCTAATTTTTTTTGCTATTTTTTACGTTTATACTTAATAGACATAATATTTTTAATAAGAAAACTTCTATGGATGATATAAAAGAAGAAAAAAGTGGATCCATTTTTGGCTTCTTGATAACTTCTTTTACTGTTTTTTTTGCCATTCTTATATTTACTATATCAATAATTATTTTTCACCAGATAAAAAAACAAAGTGATTCATTATTTGATTATCAAATGCAGGTTTCTGCTAAAGTCTTAGAAACAGTTTTTAAAATATACCCTACTTTAGAAGCAAAAGAGGAAAATATAATTTTTGATAACATGTCTAAATCCTTTTTAAACGTTGAAAACTATAATGAAAACGTTGCTATTAGAGTTTATGACCCAAAAGATAAGAAACTTATATTAAAAACCTCTAACCTGCCAGATTTCGAAAAAAATAATATGCAGATAAATCAAGGCTTTGAAAGGATATATACAGTATTAAATGGAGGTCAGAAAAAATATTGGTACACATATACTTTAACTACTGATAATGGAAACCTTATAACCATTTTTATTAATGATGCAGTTAAAGATAAAATCTCCCACTCTGTAATTGTTAAAGCTTTGGGATTGCTAATTCTAACATACCTATTCTTAGTAGCATTTACATACTATATTTTAAGCTTAGCTCTTAGACCTTTAAAGAGAATTAATAAAAAAGTATCAAAGCTTAATCCAAGGGACAATGACAGACTCGACATGGATGAAACCCCTCAAGAGATAATGCCATTTGTTCAACAAATTAACACTCTTATTGATAAATTTCAAAATATTCTTGAAAGAGAAAAAAGATTCTCTGGAGATGCTGCACATGAGCTTAAAACACCAATAGCAGGACTACGAACACAAGTTCAAATTGCGCTAACCAGTGATGACCTCCAAGAAATAAAAGAAAAACTAAAGAGAGTTTTAAATTCAGCAGACAGATATTCGCATATAATTGACCAATTATTAACTCTAAGCAGAATTCAACCGAATGAGCAAATCTCCTTTGCTAAAAAACTGGGAATCAATAGAACAATAGAAACAGCATTAGCTGATGCAGCTATTAAAGCTATAGAAAAAAATATAAATCTTATATTTAATCCTTACAAAAAAGAGCTTTACTGTCAAAGTAATGACTATTTAATAAACATTTTGGTAAAAAATCTTATTTCAAATTCAATAAAATATACCGAACCTAATGGATCTGTAGAAGTCACAACTTATCTCAAAGATAAAAGCATTATGATAACAATTAAGGATACTGGAATAGGTGTTCCTAAAGAAAATCTAACAAGAATATTTGACAGGTTTTATAGAGAAACGGGAACAAAACAAGAAGGTAGCGGGCTAGGTTTAGCAATAGTCTCTGAAATAGTTAGGCTTCATAATGGAGAAGTGTATGCAGAAAATAATCAAGATAAAGGAATTACTGTTACAGTAAGAATTCCTCTTATAAATAATTAACCTTTAATTACAATATATTTTGCTGCCTCTTCTTTACTAATTATATCTGTCTTCATTAAAAGCTCAATACTAGCTTCCATAGTAGACATCCCTTGAGCACTTCCTGTTTGAAGAGAGCTATAAATTTGAGAAAGCCTATTATCTTTTATCATATTTTTTATACCAGAATTATTAACCAAAACCTCATAAGCTGCTACTCGCCCACTACCCTTTCTTTTCAAAAGTCTTTGAGAAATAACTATTTGTAGCGATTCTGCTAACATATTTCTTACAAGTTCTTGTTCCGCTGGAGGAAAAACAGAAATAATCCTATCTACAGTTTTTATAGCTGACATTGTATGCAAAGTTCCCAACACAAGATGTCCTGTTTCAGCGGCTTCTAATGCGAGCCTAATAGTTTCTAAGTCTCTCATCTCACCGACAAGAATACAGTCTGGATCCTCCCTTAAAGCAGATTTTAAGGCGGCATTAAATGATCTAGTATCCCTCTTAACTTCTCTTTGATTGATCAAACTCTTTTGACTAACATGTACAAATTCAATTGGATCTTCTATCGTCAGAATATGGGCTTCTTCTTTTTGATTCATTTCACTAACTAAAGCCGCCAAGGTACTACTCTTACCAGAACCCGTAGGGCCCGTAACAAGAATTAAACCACCTCTTTTTGCCTGTACAGTTTTTAAAACTTTTGGCGCACTAAATTGGTCCAAAGTAGGAATCTTATTTTCTAAACGGCGAAATACTGCTCCATAACCTCTATTATGAAAAAAAGCATTCACCCTAAATCTAGCATCATTTTCTACACTATCTATGGAAAAATCACACTCTAGAGTATCTATCAGCTCTTCCTTTTGATCTTCTGTCATTATCTGCAATAACATCTGACTAATCATCTTATCATTTAATACAGGAGAGCTTTCTATATCAACAAGATCTCCATCTATCCTATATCTAGCTTTACAGCCAGAAGATAAATGTAAATCTGATACTTTCTTTTGAACACATAAAGTTAGAAGTTTATCTATCACAGGTTTACTTTTATAATAAAAATTAATAAAGAAACTTTACCATTATTAAAAGATAAAGAAAATAAGCATTATAGAAAAATTAATAAAGAAAACTATTTGAATAACTTCTTAAAGAATCTACCAATTTTAGTAAAAGGACAACCACAAGATTTAGCAGACTCTTCACCAGACATCATAGCTTTAAGAACTGTCTGCAAAATACCACCATTCTTCAAGTAATCAACATCCACATCTGCATCTAAACGAGCTAACGCTTCAAATGTAGTTGTATGAGCTGTTGTAGGATGCACTGCTTCTACAACAACTCTTTGTCTTGGTTTAACTCCATCTAGGTTTTTAATGTTAAACATCTCAGAACCATCTAGTCCAAGTGTTTTAGCATTTTGCCCATCAACATACTCAAGAGGTAAAACACCCATACCAACCAAGTTAGAACGATGTATTCTTTCATAGCTTTCTGCTATAACTGCTTTAACACCAAGTAAGAATGTACCTTTAGCCGCCCAGTCACGAGAAGATCCTGTACCATACTCTTTACCTGCTAGAATTACTAGAGGAATACCTTTCTCTTTATACTTCATAGCAGCATCAAATACATACTGCTGAGAACCATCTAAATGGTACTTAGTATAACCACCTTCAACGTTATCTAGCAATAAGTTACGGATACGAATATTTGCAAAAGTTCCTCTCATCATAACTTCATGATTTCCACGACGTGATCCATAAGAGTTAAAATCTTTTTTCTCAACGCCATGAGCTTTTAAATACTGTCCTGCGGGATAATCTTCAGGAATTGAGCCTGCTGGAGAAATATGGTCTGTAGTAACAGAATCACCAAGCATCAATAAAGTTCTTGCTCCTTTAATATCTAAGCTACCAGTATTCTCACCAGCAAAGTTTTCAAAGAAGTTTGGACATTGAATATAAGTAGAGTTTTTATCAAACTCATATAGTTTACCTGTTGGAACCTGAAGCTCTTGCCAGTCTTTTGTTCCATCAAGAACTGTTGCATATGCTTTCTTAAACATTTCTGAATTAACAACATCAGCTTGAATTGTCGCAATCTCTTCAGTGCTAGGCCAAATATCTTGCAAGAAAACATCATTACCTTCTGCATCTTGACCAATAGCATCTTCTACTGGATCAAAATCAACACTACCAACTAATGCATATGCTACAACATGAATTGGAGAAGCTAAATAGTTAGCTTTAACATGAGGATTAATACGTCCTTCAAAATTACGGTTACCAGAACTTACAGAAGATACTACCAAATTAGCTTCATTAATTGCATCAACAACAGGTTGATCTAATGGACCAGAGTTACCTATACATGTTGTACAACCATAACCAACCAAATTAAACCCTAAGTTCTCTAACTCAGATAAAAGTCCTGCTTTTTCTAGATATTGGGTTACAACTTGTGATCCAGGTGCTAAAGATGTCTTAACAAAAGTCTTAACTTTCAACCCTTTCTCATTTGCTTTCTTCGCTAATAAACCCGCACCTAATAAAAGCGATGGATTTGATGTATTTGTACAAGATGTAATTGCAGCAATTGCTACTGAACCATGAGTAATTGTCTCATCTAGTCCTTTAACTTCTACTGATTTTTCCAAATCAGCTTCAGTTAAACCAAAACCATGTAACCCTTGCTCATGAGTTAGAGCCTCTCTAAATGCTTTTTTCATATCATGGAACGATACTCTATCTTGAGGTCTCTTAGGACCAGCAAGGTTAGACTCAATCTCAGACATATCAATTTCAACAACACTAGAATATTCTGGCTCTTCTGAAGAATTTTCTCTATATAAAAGTTGCTCTTTATACATTTCACGAGCAGCATCAACAAGATCTGCACGGTTAGTATTTTTAAAGAAATCTAAAGTTACTTCATCTACTGGGAAGAAACCAATAGTTGCCCCATACTCAGGAGCCATGTTAGCAATAGTTGCTCTATCTGGTAATGATAGACTTTCTAATCCATCACCATAATATTCAACGAACTTACCAACAACACCATGCTTTCTTAATACTTCTGTAATTTTTAAAACTAAATCAGTTGCTGTAACACCAGTTCTTAATTTTCCAGTAAGTTTTACACCTACTACATCTGGTAAAACCATATAATATGGTTGACCTAACATAACCGCCTCAGCTTCGATACCACCAACACCCCAGCCAACAACACCAACACCGTTGATCATTGTAGTATGAGAATCTGTACCCACTAAAGTATCAGGATAAATGATATCTTCACCATTTATGTTTTTAACTAAAGCACCTTTTGCTAAATACTCTAAGTTAATTTGGTGAATAATCCCCATTCCTGGTGGAACAACAACAAAATCATCAAAAGCTGTTTGCGCCCATTTTAAAAGACTATATCTTTCGCCGTTTCTTTCAAACTCTTTTGCTACGTTCTGAGCTAAAGCAGTTTTTGTTCCATAATAATCAACTTGAACAGAATGGTCTATAACCATAGCTGTATCTACTAGAGGGTTAATCTTATCAGGATTGCCGCCAGCATCTTTAATCGCTTTTCTCATAGCTGCTAAATCTACTACAGCTGGAACGCCTGTGAAATCTTGCATAACTACTCTAGCAGGCATATGAGGAATTTCTGGTCTATCTTTAGATTTAGCATCCCAGTCTAAGACTTTATGCATATCTTCTTCTTTTACTTTATAACCATCAATATTTCTAAGTTGGTTTTCAAGCAAAACTCTTATAGAGTAAGGAAGACGAGAAACATCTTTTCCTAACTCTGCATTAAGTTTCTTTAAACTATATAGAGAATACTTCTTACCCTTGTCCTCTATTTCTACTTTTGCGATATTCTTAATATCAGCCATGCACTATCCTCCGTAGATGAGTAAATTTAAAAAAATACACCTGTAATATTTTAACCTGTTTATATGGTTTTGTATAGAATAAAGAGTTTTAGTTAATAGCACTATTTTTGGAAAAGAGATATATCTAGCTTTCCTTTTTTAAATGGTGGACACCATAGATAACTAGTGTTCAAAATTTTTGAGAATTTAAATACCCCATCTATTACTCCATCACCATCTCCAAGCATTCGACCCATTTGTAAATTAAATGATCTAAATGAAGAGGTAAAACATGAGAACATAAATCCTCCAATTAAATTATCATCAGACCAAGGCATCGATTTTCTTAATAAATTAGCTTCTGGTGAAAAATTCTCTTTTGCCGATCTACTTATATGAGCATAATCTTTCAAATTTGATAACTGATGAGAATCATCCAAACTTCTTCCTATACAACCCTCTTTCTCTGACTGACTAGCATTCATAAGCCAATTAAAATCATGTTGCCACTGCTGCAAAACCCAAAAGCTTGAACCTTCTAACAAACCCTCATTAATTATTGCCACAGGAACAACCTCATCACCTTTGGGGTTCTCTATCCCATCTTCAAAACCGGATAAATCAAACTTATGATGATATGAATAAGCTGAAATAGCTTTTTTAAAATCAAAAAACTCTAATAATGCTTTTCTTATATTGAAAGCATGATGAAATATAACTCCCTTATCTTCCTCTTTTATCCATAAAACAAGATCATATCCACTGTCATCTTGCATCAAATTCGAGTTAAATCTTTGTTTTTTATATAAATCCACCTTCGGAAAATGCTTTATTAGATTATTTCCAAAACCTACAATAACTGTTTTCCCATCGACAAACTTTTGTAAAACTTTCAGTCCAAACTCTAAATGTTCCTCACTAGCTATATCAAACATCATATACATAGCTGAAGATGTATTAGGCTCAACTATTCCTAATTGATACTTTATTATTTCCATCTTAAAACCTTAGATAATTAATCACTTATAGTTATAATATAAGCAACCAAATTTAAACTCCACAATAAATGATAAGAAAGCAACTTTCATATTTCTTAATAATAGGCATTCTCGCCTCCATATTAAACTTCATAATAGTCTTCATTTTAGTACATCTAAATATAGCAAAACCCCTTGTAGCAAACTTTTTTGCTTTTCTTATTGCTTTTAATGTGAGCTATTTTGGTCATAGATACTTAACTTTTTCTGGAACCACTAAATCCCATAAAAAAGCTGGATCTCAATTTTTCATAAATGCGCTTATAGGACTTGCTTTAAATGAGGGGATTTACTTCATACTTCTTCACTTTAATATTCAATATTTAGTAGCTCTATTTATTACCATGGTTTTAGTAGCTCTATATACATTTATAATTAGTAAGTTATTTATCTTCACATCATAGCTCTTTTATCTTTATCATATTAAAATACAACCCTATAAAGCCTATCTATAGACTATTAACATGTTTGAAATCGATAAATATATAAGCATTTACATCCATTTCCCTTGGTGTGTTAAAAAGTGTCCTTATTGCGACTTTAATTCGCATGCAATAAAGGATGATTTATATTTATCTGATACATATTACAAAAAACTTATAGAGGATTTTGATCAACATTTAGAAGATATTCAGGGCAGAGAAATTATAAGCATATTTATCGGCGGAGGTACTCCATCCTTATTCAAAGCTGAATATTTAGGCAAAGTATTAGAACATATAAAAACAAAAGTCAAACTTGCTAGCGACTGTGAAATAACTCTTGAGGTCAATCCAGGAACAGTTGAAAGAGGGTCTATAGACAGTTATTCAAAAATAGGAATAAATAGAATCTCTCTTGGAGTACAAAGTTTTCAAGATGATAAACTAAAAACTCTCGGACGAATTCATAATAGTCAAAATGTGTACACAACCATAGAGGAAATACATAAATCAGATATAAATAATTTTAATATAGATATAATGCATGGTCTTCCTCAACAAAACTTAGCTGATGGATTATTTGATCTTTCTGAAGCAATAAAGATGCTCCCCTCTCATCTATCTTGGTATCAGCTAACTATCGAACCAAATACTATGTTTGCCGCTCATACACCATCTCTTCCAAATGAAGAAATCCTTGAAAAGATAGAAATCCAAGGCAAAGAGCTTCTTAACTCAAATGGATTTAAACAGTATGAAATTTCAGCATATGCTAAAGACAATAAGAACTCTGTACATAATACAAACTACTGGATGTTTGGAGACTATATAGGTATCGGAGCAGGAGCTCATAGCAAAGTAACAAATCTACACAAACATACAGTTAAAAGAGTATGGAAACATAAGCATCCTAAGATTTATACTCAAACTACAAACTTTATAAAAGGATCAAACATACTCACAAAAGAAGATCTCATTTATGAATTTATGTTGAACTCTCTCAGGCTAAAAAATGGCTTTAATTTAGATAAATTTACAGAAACCACTTTTCTAAATATAGAAGATATTAATTCTAGAATTGCTCAAGGAATTAAAAAAGGCATACTATCAAGCGAAAACAATGTATTAAAACCCACAGACAAAGGTTATATATTTCTAAATGATTGTATAAATATTTTCATATAAAGTTTGATTTTTTGGTATCCCGTAGGGGATTCGAACCCCTGTTGCCGCCGTGAAAGGGCAGTGTCCTAGGCCTCTAGACGAACGGGACATAAGACTTTTCATCAATCAAATGATGTGAAATTATTATATATTTATTTCAAATCCTGTCAATATTTTTTTAAGGATTTAGCAGAACTTGGATATAGCTGCTTGTATTCTTGAAATAACTCTTTGTTTCCCCAAAAGCTTTAAAGTTATTCCAATATCTGGCGACTGCCCAGAACCTGTAACAGCGATTCTAATTGGCATACCAACTTTGCCCATTCCACATTCACACTCTTCTGCTGTTGCACTTACAACTGAATGAAGTACAGCTTCATCTTTCCAGTCAGCATCATTTAAGTTTTCAAACTTACTTAAAGCAACTTTCAAGATATCGCCAGTTGTAGCTTTATAATGTTTCTTTATAGCTGCATCATCATAAATCAATTCATCTGAATAGAAATAACTAGATTTCTCAGCTAACTCTTTTAAAGTCTCAACTTTTTCAGCCATTGCTGGTACAAGTTCAGATAAAGCCGGTCCATCATTCGTATTTAAACCAGCTTTTTCAAAATGATATTCAACCTCATCTTTTATATCTTCAAAAGGAGATGTTTTTATATAGTGCTTATTTATCCAGCCCAGTTTCTCAAAATCAAATCTAGATGGTGATGCACTAATATGCTCTAAATTAAATTTCTCTATCATTTCCTCTATAGAAAAGATTTCCTGATCCCCAGATGACCAGCCAAGTCTAACAAGATAGTTCAAAATTGCTTGTGGCAAATACCCATCTTCACGGTATTGCATAACATTTACAGCACCATGTCTTTTAGAGAGCTTAGCTCCATCTGGCCCCAAAATCATTGGAACATGTGCAAAAACTGGCACCTTCACACCAAATGATTCATAAATATTTATTTGTTTAGGAGTATTATTTATATGATCATCACCACGAATAACATGAGTTATAGCCATATCTATATCATCAACAACTACACAAAAATTATATGTTGGCGATCCGTCAGATCTTTGAATAATCATATCATCTAATTCTTCATTAGCTATCGATATCCTACCCTTTACAGCATCATCCCAACTAACAACACCACCCAATGGATTTTTAAATCTCACGACATATTTGTCACCATCTTTAGGAATATAATTAGACTCTCTACATTTTCCATCATAACCAATTTTTAAATGATTCTTTTGTTGAGACTCTCTTAGCTCATCTAACCTTTCTTTTGAGCAATTACAATAATAAGCTTTCCCATCAGCAACAAGTTGCTCAACCTTTTCGTGGTATCTATCAAATCTTTTTGTCTGATAATAAATCTCGCCATCATTTTCTAGCTTAAGCCATTTCATACCATCTAAAATAGCATCTACCGCTTCTTGCGTAGATCTTTCTAAATCTGTATCTTCTATTCTTAATACAAATTTACCACTATGTCTTTTTGCATAAAGCCAACTAAATAATGCTGTTCTTACACCACCTACATGTAAAAAACCTGTAGGACTTGGAGCAAATCTTGTTACCACCATGTTTTACTTTCCTTTTTAATAGAATTTATAATTTCCAACTTAAATATAAATAGCAAAGTTATTTATATTACTAATTAAATTCTCAATTTTAACACAATAACTATATTTAATATTAGAAAAAGCCTTATGTTTTAAAATACTGTGATAAAAAAGGTGGCTTATGAAATTGAACAAAAAATTATCTTAATTGTGACAGCCTAAATAAAATGGAAAGGGGTTAATCAACTCCCTACAATCCTTTCTAATCCTTTCTTTTTATTTCAAATATATATCACAACTCAATATCTACGTAAATTTATAAAACAGTTAAACCAAAGAAGTAACCCACAATAATGGTTAACCCCATAACTGTCAAAAAAGCGTTCAACACAGTGTATCTATAATTTTTATATTTTGTATTTTTATATATAATTATTACCGGCAACAAATATAATAAGAACGCCACAGCTGGAGCAACTAACAAACCGATAATATCTAGTATACTAAAATTACATATTACACTTATCCACAAAGTGAGAAATATAAGAAATGTTGCTAATCGATTTATTAATCTACCAGAAATTCTCAGGTTTAAAAATTTATTCAAAAAAGTATTAAGTAAACAATGTAATCCTTCTTTTGAACCTATATAGCATCCAACAAATGAACTAACTATAGCAGTTAAAACTATCATAGGCCCTAAAAAATCAAGAATCTGACTATCATGATACTTACCTAAAATAGTTACTATAGATAAATTATTAGCCGCCCCATTAATAATATCTTGCTCAGGAACACTCAAAAGACAAGATGTTACAAATATCAACACAAAAATAAATAATGATAGACTGCTTATTTTCATTATCTGATTAACTTTATCTTCATTATTAGGGTAATTAAGTCCTACTCTATCCCTATAAAATATTACCAAGCTAGATATCACGGGAGAATGATTTAATGCTAAAACTAAAATAGGTAGCACCATTAATATTCCTCTCAAATAAGAACGAAAATCAAAATCTCCAAAATCTAAGTAACTAATATTCCAATAAGGAATCATATATATGGAAAGGAATATCACAAGCAATATTAAAACTATCACTATAAGTTGCATAACTCTCAATATTATTTTTATACCAAATGAAACTAACATAAATATGAAAAATAAAAGCAAAAAGCTAAACCATATGTGATTTGATAGATTTACATTAGTGATTCCTTTTTCATAAAGAAAATTAGAAATTTCATTATTTAAGCCAATAGCATATAAAGGCATATTTAAATATATTGCTAAAAAATATAATAAAACACATATTGTCCCGAGAATATACCCTAAAGTGTCTGAGAAAGTATCTGTAATATCTTCATGGTTTTTGCTCTTCAGAACTATCCTAGACATATTTCTATGAGATAAATATGTTAAAGGAAGTGCAAAAATCATAACTGTAATAATTGCCCAAATACCACTTTTACCAGCTTGTATTGGTAAATATAACAGCCCTGCTCCTATTGCTGTTCCAAATAATGTAAAAACCCATTGAATGTCTACTTTAGTTATTTTCTTTAGATCATCCAAACCTTAGTTTCCCCAATCCAAAATTACTTTACCACATTTGCCTTCTTTCATAATTTCAAAAGCCTTTTTATAATCATCAACATGAAATCTATGTGTGATAACAGGATTTAAATCTAATCCAGCCTGAATCATGCTAGCCATGAGATACCACGTTTCAAACATTTCTCTTCCATATATCCCTTTCAATGTTAATCCTTTAAATATTATAGGCCCCCAATCAAGAGTTATATCTGTACCAGAAATGCCTAGCAAAGACATTTTGCCACCATTATTCATAGCATCAATCATCATTGTAATAGCAGAATTAAATCCAGACATCTCCAGTCCAATATCAAAACCCTCTGTCATTCCTATTTCTTTCATCACAACTCTCACTTGCTCTGACAATAACTCTTTAGTCTTATAATCAGAAACATTCAAAGCAAAAGTCGCACCAAAATCTTTAGCCTTTTGTAACCTATATTCATTAACGTCTGTGATCACTATTCTCCTAGCTCCGCAGAATCTAGCTATCTTTACAGCCATTAACCCTATAGGACCAGCACCTGTTATTAATACATCTTCACCTGCCAAACTAAAAGACAAAGCCGTGTGCACAGCATTTCCTAAAGGATCAAAAATACTTGCTATATCATCGCTTATCATATCAGGCACTTTAAATATATTAACGGCAGGAATCGTTAAATATTCTGCAAAAGCACCTTGTCTATTAACCCCAACACCTATAGTTTCTCGACAAAGATGTCTTTTACCCGCTCTACAGTTTCTACAGTGTCCACAAGCAATATGTCCCTCTCCTGAAACTCTATCTCCTATTTTTAAGCCTGAAACACCCTCGCCCAAACCTACTACTTCCCCAACAAATTCATGGCCAACGATCATTGGAACAGGAATTGTTGCTTGTGACCATTTATCCCAGTTATATATATGTAAGTCGGTACCGCAAATTGCTGTCTTTTTTACTTTAATCAAAACATCATTAAGTCCAAAAGTTGGAA
The DNA here is from genome assembly GCF_003574475.2 of Pseudofrancisella aestuarii. NCBI lineage: Bacteria > Pseudomonadati > Pseudomonadota > Gammaproteobacteria > Thiotrichales > Francisellaceae > Pseudofrancisella > Pseudofrancisella aestuarii. The sequence goes on from NZ_QLIS02000003.1 coordinate 193,787, forward strand.
TAGGTGCATCATCAACCATCCAAATTCCAGGCTCTTTTTTTAATTTAGATAATGCTTTCATAGTTTGTTTTACACTCATATAAGCTTCCTTAACAACTAAATTATTCCCAACTCTTTTGCTGCTTTTGTAAAGCCTGAAACAGCTTTATCTATTTGCTCAAAAGTATGTGCTGCAGACATTTGTGTTCTAATTCTTGCTTTTCCTTTAGGAACAACAGGATATGAGAAAGCAATAACATAAATACCATAATCTAAAAGTTTTTCTGCAAATCCAGCTGCCTTTTTTTCATCATATATCATTACAGGTATAATAGGATGTTCACCCGGAATCAAATCAAAACCAGCATCAGCCATCTTCTCTCTAAACCTATCTTTATTTGCTTCAAGCTGAACTCTTAGCTTATTAGAACTTTTAACTATATCTAAGGCTTTTAAGGATGTTTTAGCAATAATCGGCGCTAGGGAGTTAGAAAATAGATAAGGTCTTGAAAGATTCTTTAATAAATCAACAACCTCTTTTTTAGCACAAATATAACCACCTGAAGCTCCACCTAAACCTTTTCCTAAAGTTCCAGTTAAAATATCTACTCGTCCCATTACATTACAATGCTCAATGGTACCTTTACCATTTTTACCAACAAACCCAGAAGCATGAGAATCATCAACCATTACAATAGCATTATATTTATCTGCCAAGTCACAAACTGCTTCTAAGTTGGCAATAATTCCATCCATTGAGAAAACACCATCTGTAGCAATCATTTTAAAGCGCACTCCAGCCTTATCTGCTTCTTTTAATTTTTCCTCTAAGTCTTGCATATCATTATTGTCATACCTAAAACGCATAGCTTTACACAATCTAACTCCATCGATAATACTAGCATGGTTCAATGAGTCGCTTATAATAGCATCCTCTTTAGTTAATAAAGTCTCAAATAACCCTGCATTAGCATCAAAACAAGATGGATATAAAATAGTATCTTCAAACCCAAAAAAATCACTTAGCTCTTTTTCTAGCTCTTTATGGACACTATTAGTCCCACAAATAAATCTTACTGAAGCCATCCCATAACCATATTCTTCGATATGGTTCTTTGTATATTTCACAATATCTTTATTATTAGCAAAGCCCAAATAATTATTAGCACAGAAATTTATTAATTCGCTTCCATCTTCTAGCTTAATTACAGGATCTTGGGGAGTTGCAATAATCCTTTCACTTTTATATGTTCCAGCATCTTTAATCTCGATTATTCTAGTATTTACATTTTTATAAAATTCTCTATTCATAATCTATGACCTCTCTAGGTTATTAGTATTTTTATTATTAAACTAAGCTTATGAGTTCTGGCAAAGACTTACCAAAAATGATATTTATATTTAAACTATAATTTTTTTTTCTGCCGGATACAAGCAATAGAAATACTCTCTTTGATATACTAGATTAAAGAAACTTTATTAAAAATAAGTTAAAAACGTAACCTTATTAGATACTAGAAAGATCTTTGCTTAAATTATAGAAAAATCTATTATTAGCCTTATTGAACAGCCTAATTTGTTAGTTCTAATATCTTCTATTTATTTTTACTTATTTTTCTAATATTAAAATATTACATAGAATATGAGCTACCATTTAAGATGGTAGCGTTCAAGAAAAAATATTATTCAGGATCTTTTGAGTAATAAATACCTTTTGATGAGTTTAAGGCTTTTAATCTAGCATCTGCCTCTTGAAGTCTTTTCTTAGCATCTTCAACGCTTAGCTTAGAAGAGTCGGGATGTTTAAGAGCTTCTTCAGCCCTTGCTTTAGCTTTTTCAGCTTCAGCATGATTAAGATTTTCAGCTCTTTCCATCTCATCAACCATTATAGTAACTCTAGAAGGAGTAACTTCTAATACTCCCCCAGAAACATAAAGAACTTCTACATCATTATCTTTCTTAATAGTTACTACACCTGCTGGCATAGTAGATAGTAGCTCAGTATGTCCATAAGCTATACCCATCTCACCTGCACTACCTCTTAAGCTAACAATATCAGCTTCTCCAGTAAATACAGAACCGCTAGGGCTAACTACATCAACTTTTATATAGTTTTTAGACATAATTTTTTCCTATAGAGTTTTTGCTTTCTCGATAGCCTCTTGAATAGAACCGACCATATAAAAAGCTTGTTCTGGTAAATGATCATATTCACCATTAGCTATAGCTTTAAAACTAGCAACAGTATCTTTTAATGGTACAAATTTACCAGGGTTTCCAGTAAATACTTCTGCAACATGGAATGGCTGAGATAAGAATCTTTGAATTTTACGCGCTCTATCTACAGTCTTCTTATCTTCATCAGATAATTCATCCATACCTAAGATAGCAATAATATCTTTTAATTCTTTATATCTTTGTAATATCTTTTGAACTGAACGAGCTGTTTCATAATGCTCTTGACCAACTACTAATGGATCCAACTGTCTAGATGTAGAATCAAGTGGATCTACCGCAGGATATATACCAAGCTCAGCGATCTGACGAGATAATACAATTGTTGCATCTAAATGTGAGAATGTAGTAGCTGGAGATGGATCTGTTAAGTCATCTGCCGGTACATATACAGCCTGTACCGATGTAATCGAACCAGTCTTAGTAGATGTAATACGTTCTTGTAAAGCACCCATCTCAGCAGCTAACGTCGGTTGATAACCCACCGCAGATGGCATACGACCTAAAAGAGCCGAAACCTCAGTACCTGCTAGAGTATAACGATAGATGTTATCAATAAACATTAATACATCACGTTTTTCATCACGAAATCCTTCTGCAATTGTAAGACCCGTTAAAGCTACTCTTAATCTATTTCCTGGTGGCTCATTCATTTGACCATAAACTAGAGATACTTTATCTAATACATTAGATTCTTTCATCTCATAATAGAAGTCATTACCTTCGCGAGTTCTCTCACCAACACCAGCAAAAACAGAGTAACCACTATGCTCTTTAGCAATGTTATTGATAAGCTCCATCATTGTTACTGTTTTACCTACACCAGCACCTCCGAACAGACCTACTTTACCACCTTTTGCGAATGGACAAATTAAGTCTACAACTTTGATACCAGTCTCTAGAATTTCTGTACTTAATGCTAATTCATCATATGCTGGAGGAGCTTGGTGAATAGATCTAGTCTCTTCATATTGAATTGGACCAGATTCATCAATTGGCTCACCTAACACGTTCATAATACGCCCTAAAGTTCCATGTCCTATAGGAACTGAAATAGGTGCATGAGTATTAGTTACAGACATGCCTCGCTTTATACCATCACTAGTTCCCATAGCAATAGATCTAACAACACCATCACCGATTTGTTGTTGAACTTCTAATACTAAACCAGCTTCTTCAACATTTAATGCATCATAAACTTTAGGTACATTATCCCTTGGAAACTCCACATCGATAACTGCACCAATTACTTGAATAATTTTACCTGTACTCATCATATATCTCCTAAACTGCTGCGGCTCCAGAACAAATTTCTGCAAGCTCTTGTGTAATCATAGCTTGACGCACTTTGTTATAATCTAACTTAAGCTTTTCAATAATATCGCCAGCATTATCTGTAGCATTTTTCATCGCTAACATACGTGCTGCTTGCTCACATGCAGCATTTTCTAAAATAGCACCTCTTACTTGAGCTTCTATATATCTTGCACACAAAGCATTTAAAACCTCTTCAATATCTCTTTCATAGATATAGTCCCAATGGCCTTTACTAGCTTCAGCTTTATTTTCTGCCTTTTCTTCTTCAGTAAAGATATTTTTTATTGGTAATAAGGTCTGCTTTTTAGGCTTTTGTTTTATAGTGCTTACAAATTCATTACTATATAAAAATAACCTATCAATCTCTTCGGTTTTAAATTTGTCTAGCATAACTTTAACAGCGCCAGCAATCATTTTGATGCTATTTTCCTTATCCTTCTCAATATAATGTGCTGTCGCAATAACTTTCACTTCTTTTAGCTTTCTAAAAAATGCTTCTGCTTTTGAGCCAATAACACACACATCGATCTGCACTCTATCTTCTAATAAATCTTTTATATCTTTTAGAACATGCTTGAATAAATTTATATTAAGACCTCCACAAAGGCCTCTATCTGTTGAAGTAACAATAAAGCCTACTCTTTTAACAGGTCTTTCATATAAAAAAGGATTAGGATAGTCAATGCTAGCAGCCACAACGTTTTTAATTATTGTATTTGCACACTCTACATATGGACGTACATTATTCATAGAAACTATAGCTCCGCGCATTTTACTTGCGGCAACAAGCTCCATAGCCCCTGTGATTTTTTGCGTATTTTTAACACTTTGTACTTTAGAGCGTATCTCTCTAGCGTTAGACATTCTTCACTCCTACCAAGCTTGTGTTGATTTACAATCTTCAATAATAGCTTTTAATTTATCTGCTATTTCAGAGTTATAATTACCAGTTTCATTAACCTCTTTTACAACTTCAGGATATTTATCTTGAGCTAAAGAGTGTAACGCTGTTTCAAATGGAATTACTTGATCAACATCTAAATTATCTAAATAACCATTATCTGCTGCATATAAAGATAAAGCCATAAGTGCTATAGATAAAGTTGCAAACTGATTTTGCTTTAATAATTCTGTAACTCTTTGACCTCTATTTAATTGAGCTCTAGTTGCTTCATCAAGATCCGAAGCAAACTGTGAGAACGCCTCTAACTCTCTATACTGAGCTAAAGCAAGACGCACACCACCACCAAGTTTTTTAATAATCTTAGATTGAGCAGCACCACCCACACGAGAAACTGAGTTACCAGGATTTATAGCAGGTCTTAAACCAGCATTAAATAAATCAGTTTCTAAGAAAATTTGTCCATCTGTAATGGAAATTACGTTTGTTGGTACAAATGCAGATATATCACCCGCCTGTGTTTCAATTATAGGTAAAGCTGTTAAAGAACCCGTCTTACCTTTAACTTCACCATTAGTAAACCTTTCAACGTATTCTTCATTTACTCTAGCAGCTCTCTCTAAAAGTCTAGAATGTAGATAGAAAACATCACCAGGATATGCTTCACGTCCTGGAGGTCTTTTTAATAATAATGATATTTGTCTATAAGCCCAAGCTTGCTTAGTTAAGTCATCATAAATGATTAAAGCATCTTGGCCCCTATCTCTAAAATACTCACCCATTGAACAGCCAGAATATGGAGCAATATATTGTAATGCCGCAGAATCTGAAGCTGTAGCTGCAACAATAATAGTATGATCCAAAGCACCATGCTCTTCTAACTGTCTAACTATATTTGCAATAGAAGAAGCTTTTTGACCTATTGCTACATAAATACACTTAACTCCAGTATCTTTCTGATTAATAATTGTATCTATTGCAATAGCTGTTTTACCAATCTGTCTATCACCAATAATTAACTCTCTTTGACCTCTTCCAATTGGAACCATAGAGTCAATAGATTTAATACCTGTTTGCATAGCTTGATCTACTGATTTTCTCCAAATTACTCCAGGAGCAATTTTTTCGATAGGAGATACTTCACTAGTGTTTATTTCACCTTTGCCATCAATAGGATTACCTAAGGCATCAACTACACGACCAAGTAAAGCCTCTCCAACAGGAACTTGTAAAATTCTTCCTGTGCAATAAGCCTTTTCGCCCTCTTTAATATGTTCATATTCGCCTAAAACTACAGCACCAACTGAATCAGCATTCAAGTTAAGTGCTAAACCATAGACATCTCCTGGTAGCTTAATCATTTCACCAGCTGCAACATCGTTTAAACCGTAAATAGTTACGATACCGTCAGCAACACTTACTATAGTACCTTCTGATTTAAGCTCAATAGAGTTGTCAAACTTCTCTATTCTTTCTTTTATTAAACCACTAATTTCTGATGGACTTAACTGCATAGGTTCCCTCTTCCATATACTTTATGATAATAAAATATTTTTCATTTTTTCTAGACGACCAGACACAGAATTATCTATAACTGCATCCCCAACTCTTACAACTGCACCACCAAGGATTCTAGAATCTATCTTAACATCCATATCAATAGTACAATTAAATCTTTTTGCAAGCTTATCTTTAAGTTCTTTCAAAAGAGCCTTATCAGTTTCATAAGCCAAAATAACCACAGCCTTCTTGTTTCCACTAGCCAAATCTTTAAATTCTTCAAACAAGTTTTTAACTTGTGGAATAATCAATAATTTATTTTTCTCTGCAATTAACATTAAAAAATTTAATATTTTTTGATCAACTTTACCAGTTAACTGATCAACTATAGCGCTAACAATCTGTGTCTGAGAATATATTGGACTAGATATTAAACTTAAGACATTTTTATCTGTTACTAAAGCTTTAAATACCGACAATGCTTCTAACCATTGATCAACAACACCATTTTCTTTAGCATACTCGTAAGCTGCTCTAGCATATGGCTTTGCAATAATATTTAAATTTGTCATCTCAGCTACCTTATGTCGACTTATAACTTAGAAACAAAATCATTTAAGATTTCATTCCCACTTTGCTGATCTACTTTTGCAGAGATAATTTTACTAGCTCCAGCAATAGCAAGTTCAACAAGATCTTTTTTAAGCTCTTCTCTTGCCTTCACTTTTTCTTGCTCTATCTCAGCCATAGCCATACTTTTTATCTTATCAGCAGAAGCTATAGCTTCTTCTTTTGCTTGCTCATCTATTCTATGAGCTCTAGAATAAGCATTATCAACTATTTCTGCAGCTTTTTCTCTAGCCTCACGAACTATATCAGCCGACTGTCTCTTAGCTAATTCTAATTCTCTAGACGCCCTGTCAGCAGAAGCCAATCCCTCAGCAATCTTCTCTCTACGCTCATCTAAAGACTTGCGTAAAGGAGGCCATACAAATTTCATTGTAAAGCCAACAAAAATTGCAAAAGTAATCATCTGTCCAATAAGGGTGATATTTATATCCATTCTAAATCCTTTCTAAAAAGATATTTACTTTAAAAATTATAATCTAATTAAGCTCCAACAACTTTAGTCGCAGCTTCTGCTAATCCTGGAATAGCCAATGGGTTTGCGTATAAAACTAAGAAACCAATTGCTATTGAAATTGCCGCAAAAGCATCAACGAAAGCAGCTACGATAAACATACGACCTAAAAGCATACCACCCAATTCAGGTTGACGAGCAACACCTTCAAGATATTTTCCACCTAAAACGCCAAATCCAATTGCTGTACCCAAAGCAGGTAAAGAAATTAAAAGTGCTACTGCTATAGCTGTTAAACCATTTAAGTTACCTAAAACTTGTAAAGACATGTCCATTTATATTCTCCTTTTATTAACGTTATATTTACATTTTTAAACTAATGATCATCCTGAGCCATATTTAAATAAACTACAGTCAACATCATAAACACAAAAGCTTGAATCAATACAATTAAAATATGAAATATTGCCCATATCCCACCTAACGTCCACTGGAACCACCAAGGAAGAAGAGCTATAAGTATAAAAATTAATTCACCAGCAAAAATATTACCAAACAAACGAAGTGATAATGAAACAGGCTTAACTATCTCATCAACCAATCTAAAAAATATGTTAAGCGGAAATAACCAGATACCAAACGGAACTGTTAAAATTTCCTTAATAAGTCCAAAACCTTTAGCTTTTATATTATAAAAAACAACTAATAGAAACACGGTTATAGACATAGCAAATGTAACATTTGGATCCGCTGTTGGAACAACCCTAAAATAAACTTCGTGACTACTTGTAAAGAAAGACAATATCCAACCAAAAAGATCTACTGGAAGCAAGTCCATAAGATTCATAAGCACAACCCAGACAAATATAGTCAATGCTAAAGGAGTTACAAAATCACGTTTTCTATGATAATTTTCAGCAACCAGTCCATCCATCCATTCCCAGATAGCTTCTATAGCGCTCTGAAATTTTCCAGGAACGCCTGATGTTGCTCTCCTAGCCGCTAAAAACATTATTAAAATAAAAATGCAACCCAAAACCGCACTCACCAAAAGAGAGTCCAAATTTAATTGCCAAAAAGATCCTTCTCCGAGACTAACTTGCCAGTGATGCAAATGGTGCTGCACATACTGAGTTGCTACTTGCGAGCTAGATTCACTACTTGCCATTATTTTTACCCACTACACTAAAATAACTTTCAAAACAAACACAGCCTACTTCACCTTCACAAGAAACATAGGCACAAAACACATGACTAATTGTAACGAAATTAAACCAAAAATGTAAGGAAATAATTTAGGTTTTATGTAAATTGCTAAGAATATTGTTATTAATGCAACCAAGCTTAACTTTATTGCTTCACTTAAATAAAAAATTAAAAGCTCTATTCCAGGACTAAATTGTTTAGTCACCAAAAATCTAGAGAAAAAAATAAAATTAGCTAAGAAAACTACAGCTCCGCCTAAAGAAAATGAGAATAAATACTCAAAACCATATAGAAAATAAGCTATGCAAGAGCCTATTATTAATATAACAACTTGGCTAATAACAAATTTTTTCATATCCAACTTTACATTTGCTAGCATTTAAAGTCTCACCCCAAAAAGAAATAACTCATAATCGAAATGAAATAATATCAAAAAAACAAAAAGGTATAAACTAAATGATCCTTGAATTAATCTTTATAGAAACTTAAAATAAACAATACTAACTAATTTAAATTTTTCTCTCCTTCTTAATGACTGAAAAAATACACCAGATAAAAGGCTATGCTTGGATAATAATAGCTTTAAGTTCATTTTTACTTTTTGATAAGTATGTAATGCAAGTTTTTCCAAGCCTAATCACTGATGATATGATGTCTAGCTTTCATATTAACGCAACTGAAACTGGAGCCTTAGGTTCAGCTTTTTTTTGGGCAATCATCATTTGTCAGCTCTTCCTTGCCGGTCCAATCATAGATAAATTTGGCTTTAGAATAATTAGTCCTATTTCTATATCGATTTCTGCTGCTGGAGTTATTCTTTTCGTTGTTGCTGCATCTCGTGGAAATTTATATTTAGCATATTTTGCTAGGATAATTACAGGCTTTGGAGTATCTTTCGCAACCATTTCATACATAAAGGCAGTCTCTGTTTGGTTTGAACCTAGAAAATTTGCTTTTGCAGCAAGCTTCTTAGCTACTGCTGCAATGATTGGCGCCTTATGCGCACAAGCGCCTCTAGCATGGCTAATATCAACATTTGGCTCATGGAAAGAAGCTATGCTAATTTTCTCAGTATTTAGCTTATTTATGGCTGTCATATACTATGTCTTAGTTAGAGATTTCAATCCTCAACAACCGCATGCAAACTGCTTAGAAAGTAGACCTTCAACTTTACAAGGACTAAAAGAGGTTATAAAAAGTAAAGATAATTGGCTGCTTGCTTTTTATGTTGGCTTAAGTTTTACGGCTGTTGATGCGTTTGCTGGCTTCTGGGGGAATGCTTACTTTAGAGAATCCTATCATATTTCTAAAGAACACGCCGCTTCAATAATTTCAATGATATTTATAGGGATGGCTGTTGGATCTCCAATACTAGGAAAAATTTCTGAAATCCTAGATAGCCGAAAAGGAGTGATGATAGTTTTCCATATAATAGGAACAGTTGCTCTAAGCGTTGTATTGCTTTTTAAAACAACTATTTTGCTCTCATACATTTTATTATTTATCTTCGGAATTTGTTTAGGTATTTACATGTTATCTTTTGCTATAGGTAATCGTATAAATCCTATAGCTATAGCTGCAACCGTTGCTGCTTTCATAAATACTGGCGAACCAATACTTGGAGCAATATTTGATCCTCTTATTGGATATTTCCTTGATTTCTCTTGGGGTGGAAAATATATAAATACAGCCGGAGAAATAATAGCTCAAAGAAGCGATGTATCGGATATAAAATATTTCGACTTGTCATCCTATCATTTTGCTTTCATATCATTAGTATTAAGTATGATTGCTTCTTTGGTGATACTTTTTTTCATCAATGATAAAGAAAGATAAAGCAGAATTAATCTTTCAGATCCAAGATTCTCTTAATTCTAGAGTCTAAATCAGCTTTAACTTTTACTTCTTCATTTTTTTTACTATCAAAAAATTCTAAACTATAAGCATGCAACATTAGTTTATCAATCTTCAAACCGTTAAGACTCCTATCTTTTTCAGAGTCTCCATATTTTTTATCAAAAACGATAGGGTGTCCTGACATTTGACAATGCACTCTTATCTGATGCGTCCGACCTGTTTCAAGCTTTATTTCCAGAAGGCTAAAATTTTTCCCAATATAAGTAACATTTAATATATTAGTAATAGCTTTCTTGCCATCTACACAATCAACTTTAACAATACGCTCTCCAGACTTTGATAAAGTTCTTTTAAGTGGCAGCTCAATTTTTTTTATATTTTTATCCCATAATCCATGCACAACAGCAAAGTAAATCTTATCAACCTTCCGCTGCTTAAAAAGGTCAAAGAAATAAACCACTGAACTATGTTTTTTAGCCAAAATTATACATCCTGAAGTTTCTTTATCTAGGCGATGCACCAAATCCAATCTCTTAACTTTTGGACGTAACTGCCTAAGTCGCTCAACCAAGCCACTATTAACTCCAGAACCTCCATGGACAGCCATTCCTGATGGCTTATCCACAACTATATAATCATCTGTTTCATATAAAATTCTATTCTCTAAAAAATCTAGATGTTGAGAGGGAATTTTTACTATAGACTCATCAGTTTCTAAAATAAAAGGAGGAACTCTTATTATATCTCCAGAAGTAACCCTATCGGTCTGTTTAACTCTTTTTTTATTTACTCTAAGCTCACCCTTTCTTATCCAGCGATAAATTAAAGACCTAGGAAGTCCAGAAAATTTTGAAATTAAAAAGTTATCAACTCTTTGTTCAATAATATCACTATCAACTTCAATATATTGCACTCCGGACATCTCATGCCTCTCCAAAATTCTCAGATTGCATATCATTTAGCCTACTTACCGTCCTTTGAAATTCAAACTGAAGTCTCCTACCTTGATAAATAGATTTAAAATCCTCTGCCGCTAGAATTATAACTTTTATACCCTGGTCATAACACTCATCTATTAAAGCTATAAATCTTCTAGCAATACTTTCATCAGAAGTATTACAATTATTACCATCCTCAGGATGCATAGCCTTTAAATTATATAAAAATATGCTTCTATATTTACTACATAGCTCTATGTAATCGAGAGCACTTCTGCCAGACCCACATATAACGGAAACATCAAAGCAAATAGAATTTTCACCTACAATAAGAGCGGGAATTTTTCTATTAATTATTTCAATATCAACATTTTTCTCAAAAGAAATATTTTCCGCAAAAAACTTATCAAAAAAAACATCTTTCATTTGATCATTATAAGGATAGAAATAGTTTAAATAACTAACATCCTTACAGAATCTATAATCAACTCCAGAATCAAGATTTAAAACATCAACATTCTCTATTAATACATCTATAGCAGGCAAAAAAAGCTCTCTCTGCAACCCGTTTGAATAAAGTTTACTAGGATGTATGTTTGAAGTAGCAACCAAAACAACACCCAGATCAAATAGCTCCTTAAAAACCTTCCCAAGAATCATTGCATCAGCTATATCTTCAACAAAGAATTCATCAAAACATATCAACTGATTCTTCTTAGCTATTTCATAAGCAGCTTTTGAAATTGGATTTTTCTGACCACTATATTTTTTAAGTAAGAAATGCATATTTTTCATAAAATGAGAAAAATGTAATCTACTTTTATTTATTATAGGAACATTATCAAAAAATATATCCATGATAAAAGTTTTACCTCTACCAACACCTCCCCACATATAAAGGCCGATTATAGATGGATACAAACTTTTACTAAAAAAATTAAATTTATTTCTTTTTTTTGTTTTAAGCTGATTAGTAATTCTATCTAAGCTTCTAATCGCTTCAAGCTGTAATGGATCAGATCTTAAATGAGACTGTTCTATCTTTTTTTCATAAACTTCTAAAAGCAACATATATTATTTTACTTCTTTATCTTTAACTAAGAACAATAAGAATAAAGCTATTATCATACTTATAATAAGAATAATAAAGGCATTATGATATGCTTGTATATTAAAATATCGATGAGCTCCATCAATAGCTGAGTTTACAATATTATTATGTATGTCAATATATTGACCACCCCATGTAAAATCCAAGAAAAATCCAATAAGAGGATCAAACAATGCTCCTAAAAGAGGCTCTCCCGTATTAATAAGAGCGGCTACTGTTGCAGCAACAACTATAGGATTAACACGATTACCTATAGCAAAAGCCAGCATATAAACACCCAAACAAAAGCCAAAAATAAATAATAAGACAGCAGAGATTGTCGGAGTTAATTTAAACTGCAAAACAACAGCTAGAGATATAGTTGCTATCACATGAAATGACAACATTATTCCGACTCTATTATCAAATCTCTCTGAAAGCTTACCAACAAAAGGAGAGCCAATTGCTAAACCAAGAAACATCATAGAAACGATATATGAGGCCTCTTTAGAGCTCACATCATAAAGTTCTCGAAAATAATTATTACCCCAGATTCCCCCAAAGACATCTATAGTTGTAAAAGTTAGACCAGTATAAAAAGTTAAAAACCAATTATTTCTATTTAGTAACACTTTCTTTATACCATCTAAAGCACTAGTCTTTTTCCTTAAATCATCAGCAAAAGAAGCATGTGGGTTATAATCTCTAACAAGAGCTAAATACAGCAAAGCTATGACTATACTAAAAAGTGCGTAACTTACTAATGCTTTATGCCACGAACCTGTAAACTCAATAAGATAAACTAGTGGAGCCTGACCCATCAATGCACCAGTCATCGCTGCAGTCATCAGGAAACTACAAACAAAAGCAAATTTTCTAGGCTCAAACCAAACTGCGGCTGCCTTTATATATCCAACAGTTGCAAATGAGGCTCCTATTCCTATCATTAATCTAGAAATGCAACCTAAAGCAAAACTATGAATATCTGCAGCCCAAACAAACAATAACAATCCTATAGCTGAAAGGATTAGAGATGCAAAACTAACTTTCCTAAAGCCTAACTTATCTATAATAGGCCCAGCCACAAAAAATTGACAAAAAACAACTGCCCATAGAAACAGCGACACCATAGCACTCATTTCTGTCGCATTTATCGAAAAACTTGTCATAAGCTCATTTGCTATTAAGCTTGGTGACACATTCATTATATATTTATCAATAAGTAAGAAAGAGCTTAAGATCACTACAATCCAAGCATATCCTCTTATATTGTGAATTTTCATTTATCTCACTTTTTATAAAAATATTTAAACTAAACTATATATTTAATTCTTTATATAAAAACTCTTCCAATAATGGAACCTCAACACTGACCTGATCCCTTGCATCCTGTAGAAACTTAATTGTTACAGAATTATTCTCAAGCTCTTTTTCTCCAATAATTATAGCTAACCTTGCTTTTTGCTTATCAGCTTTTTTAAATTGAGACTTAAAGCTTCCTAGTTTCAAATCCAAGTCACATTTAAATGAAGTATTAAAGCGTATTAAGTCAACTATAGGCATAGATTGTTGTATACTTTGTGCCTCTAAAATAAAGAATATATCTAAATCATTATTCTCATTTGGCAATAGATTTAATTCCTTGAGAAGAATCAACAATCTTTCCATTCCAATAGCAAAACCTATAGCAAAATTATCATCACCGCCAAGAGTTGCTATTAAGCTATCATATCTGCCACCTGCACAAATAGCACTTTGCGCACCCAATTTATCTGTTGTCCACTCAAACACTAAGCCAGAATAATAATCTAAGCCTCTAACTAAGTTTTTATTTACTTTATATTTAATACCCAATTTCTCTAGGTAATCACAAGTTTTTTCAAAACCTTCTCTTGCCTCATCATCAACAAAGTCTATAAGCTTTGGTGCATTTTCTAAGATTTCCTGTGTTGATTCGATTTTAGAGTCCAATATTCTTAATGGGTTCTTATCTAATCTCTTAATAGAATCCTCATCTAAAACATTATGATATGGTTTTAAATAATCTAATAATGCTTGAGTATAGTTTTTTCTATTCTCAATAGAGCCTAAATTATTTATTTCTAGCACAACATGCTCTGCTATACCAAGTTTATTAAATAATTGCCAACATACTGAAAGTATTTCAAAATCCACACCCAACCCTGAATACCCATAGGTTTCAACACCTAACTGGTAAAACTGTCTATACCTACCCTTTTGCGGCCTTTCATATCTAAACATTGGGCCTAAATACCAGATTTTTTGAGTTTGCCCTCTCGAAGCAAGATTGTTCTCAACAACCATTCTCACACATCCAGCAGTACCCTCTGGACGTAAGGTAAGATTCTCTCCATTTCTATCTTGAAAATCATAAGTCTCTTTAGAAACTATATCTGATGTTTCTCCAACACTTCTATGGAATAATTCACTTTTTTCTAATAATGGTAATCTTACCTCTTTATAATTATAAGAAGATAAAACATCTTTTACTATAGTCTCTAGATATTGCCACTTATAGCTATCTTGAGGAAAAATATCATTAAAACCTCTGATAACTTGAATTTTCTTCATAGGAATCTATCTCAGTTTTTCTACTTTATTCTCTTTTTGCTTACTCTCGTCTTCAGATACTTCTTCTTTATCATGCTTTATAAACTTAGCATCTTGCTCTAAAGCTTCATGAATTTTTCCTTCCATTTTTATACCATACTCAATGGAATCATCATATATAAACTTTAGCTCTGGAACTATTCTAAGATTTAAATCTTTTGCAATTGATGATCTAAAGAAACCTTTAGATTTTTTAAATGCTTCTGCAACGTAAGGGATATCTTCCTCAATTAGACATGAATAGTAAACCTTTGCAAAAGATAGATCTTTAGATACCTCAACCTCCGTAATAGACACTAATGAAAGTTTTGTATCTTTAATTTTAGAACGAAGCAGTAGTGATATTGTTTTTTTTAATTCGCTAGAAACTCTTTGAACTCTACCTTCTGCTGCCATCTTAAAGCTCCTTAGCTACTTCAATAACTTCATAAACTTCGATTTGATCACCAGTTCTTACATCATTATAGTTCTTAACGCCAATACCACATTCCATACCTTTTTTAACTTCACTAGCATCATCTTTGAATCTTTTCAACGATTCTAAACTACCTTCATAAATAACAACTTGGTCTCTAAGAACCCTAATAGGATTACTTCTCTTAATAACTCCCTCTATCACCATACATCCAGCAATAGAACCAAACTTAGAAGATCTATAAACCTCTCTAACTTCAGCAGTTCCTATAATTTGCTCTTTCATTTCTGGAGATAATAGACCTGTCATCGCTTTCTTAACATCATCGATTAAATCATAAATAACATTATAGTAACGAAGTTCAACACCATCTATCTCTGCTAATTTCTTAGCTGCACTATCAGCACGAACATTAAAGCCGAATATTACAGCCGTAGAAGCAACTGCCAAAGTTACTTCAGATGAAGTAATCCCACCGATACCACTAGAAATAATATCAACCTTCACTTCATCAGTAGAAAGTTTAAGCAATGAATCTCTTATTGCCTCAACAGAACCTTGAACATCTCCTTTAAGTATAATTTTAAGAGATTGCTGCTCACCTTCTTTACCCATATTACTAAACATATTAGAAAGTTTAAGGGATTGTTCTTGAGCAATTTTAGCTTCTTTTTGTTTTTGAGATCTTAAGGCAGCAACTTCTTTAGCTTTTTTCTCATCCTTAATAACCGTCATTTCATCACCTGCAGCAGGAACTCCTGATAAACCTAAAACTTCAACAGGCGTTGATGGACCAGCTACCATTATTTTATTACCAAGATCATCATTCATCGCTCTTACACGACCAAATTCAGTACCACATAAAATAATATCACCCTGCTTAAGAACACCATTTTGAACTAAAACAGTAGCAACAGGGCCTCTGCCTTTTTCTAAGCGTGACTCTACTACAGTTCCTTCAGCATGTCCGCCTCCAAAGGCTACAAGCTCTAAAACTTCAGACTGTAACAACACTGCATCAAGAAGATCATTCACACCCTCTCCAGTCTTAGCAGAGACATTAACAAACATCACATCTCCACCCCATGACTCAGGTATAACATCTCTTTGAGCAAGCTCTCCAACCACCTTGTCTGGGTCAGCCTCTGGTTTATCTATCTTATTAACAGCAACAACTATTGGTACTCCAGCAGCTTTAGCATGTTGTATAGCTTCCTCTGTCTGCGGCATTACACCATCATCAGCTGCAACTACCAAAATAACTATATCTGTACTCTTAGCACCTCTAGCTCTCATAGCAGTAAAAGCTTCATGGCCTGGAGTGTCTAGGAAAGTTATAGATCCTTTTTTAGTTTCCACAGAGTACGCACCTATGTGTTGAGTGATTCCTCCAGCTTCTCCAGCTACAACTCTAGCCTTACGAATATAGTCTAACAAAGAAGTCTTACCATGATCAACATGACCCATAATTGTTACAACAGGGGCCCTAGAAACTTTCTCATCTGAGCTTCTATCTACAGTAGTGACTGTTTCTTCCAACATATCTTCTCTATGTAAAGCATAAGAATGTCCCAACTCTTCTACTATCAAAATCGCAGTATCCTGATCTAAAGACTGGTTTATAGTTGCCATAACACCCATATTAAATAGTAACTTAACTATTTCAGCTCCTTTAACAGCCATTTTTTGAGCCAAATCACTTACAGTTATACCTTCATATATAACAATATTTTTTACTTCACTCTCTACTGGCTTTGTAAATTCTTGCTTTTTGATTTTTGATTTAAGATGAGCATGCTTATTTCTCTTGCTACCAAATTCATCAAAAGAATCGAAGTCTCCAGCTAATTGCGATAACTGCTTAGGAGAAGCTTTCTTAAAAGCTTTAGATGTCTTTTTAACAGCTGCTCCTTTCGCTTTCCTACCATCTTCTTCTTCTCTTTTATATTTTGTGTTTGTAGGACTAACAGCTGCCTCTACTGAAAACTTCTTCTTCTCAACTTTCTTTTTAGAAGAATTTTCATCATCTTTACCTTCTTCATTCTTTTCTTCTGTTACTTTAACTTTTTCTGGCATAGACGTTATTTTAAAACCACTAGTCTCTACCTTTTTTTCTTTAACAGGCACTTGCTCTATCATAGAAGCATCAACATTGCCACCCCCTGAAAGCTCTTCTTTTTCAGTCTTAGCTACCAGTTCTGGAGAAGTCTCTTTAAAAACTTCTTCTTGTTCCTGTTGATCACCAGTTCTTCCCTTTTCTTCAGCGTCTAACTTTTCAATATTTAGCTTAGCAACTCTTCTTTTCTTTTTAACAGAAACATTAATTTTATGATTTCCATCAAGTTTAACTGTTTTAGTAACTTTTTTTCTTGTAAGACTTCCTTTAGAACTATTTATTTTTTCTAATAAAGTCTTCATTTCATCCTCTGTAAGAGTATCATCCTTGCCTTTTTTATTTATGCCAAAAGAACTAAGTTGCTTAAGCAAAGCATCTTCATCCTTTTTAATCTGTTTAGCTAGTTGACCAACTGTAATATTTGCCATTAAAAATCATCCTCTTTTCTAATTTTTGTCTTTTATCCTACTCAAACCAAGGAGCTCTTGCTTTCATTATAAGTTCAGCACCTTGTTCTTCAGAAATTTCAACAATATCTAAAAGCTCATCTACTGATAAATCAGCTAAATCTTCCATAGTGCAAATATTGTTCTTAGCTAAAGAATTTGCTAAATCTTCTGTCATCCCATCTATACTAAGTAAATCTTGAGCAGGCTTTTTATTTCCTAAAGCTTCTGTAAGCAATGCTGTTTTAGCTCTTTCTTGAAGCTCATTCACTATATCTTCATCAAATCCTTCAATTTCTAAAAGCTCTTCTTTATCTAGGTAAGCAAGATCTTCTAATGTCTCTATTCCTTCCTCTATCAATACTAGAGCAAAGTCATGATCAATATCTAGAACTTCAACAAATCTTTCTACTATTGAAAGCTGCTTTTCTTCTTGCTCAGAGTCTGAAAGAACATTAATTTTCCAACCTATTAAAGCACTAGCTAATCTAACATTAACACCATTTTTACCAATCGCTTTTGACAGGCTATCTTGCTTAATTACAATATCCATTGATGCTGTTTCTTCATCAACATTTACCTCTATCACATCTTCAGCATCTACAGGCGAAAGGGAATTAATAGCATACTGGATAGCATCTTCATCCCAAAGAATAACATCAACTTTCTCACCACTTAACTCATTCATTATAGAATGAATTCTAGAACCCCTAACACCAACACAAGCTCCACAAGGATCTATTCTTCTATCATTACTTTTAACAGTAACTTTTGCTCTAAATCCTGGCTCACGAACAACATTGACTATATTAATAAGCTCTTCTTCTACTTCAGGAATTTCCAACTCAAATAAAGCCTTTAACATTGTATTACTAGAGCGGCTTAACACTATAGTTTGTGCACGACCCTCTTCATCATATTCTATGCCTTCAACACAACTCTTTATTTTGTCTCCAACTCTAAATCTTTCTCTTGGGATTAAATCTTTTTTAGATAAAATACCTTCCGCATTATTTCCAAGATCTATAACAAGCAATTCATAAGTTGCTCTTTTAACTTCACCGTAGACAATAGATCCTATTTTTTCTTTATAAACTCTAGCTGTCTTTTCACGTTCAAAATTTTTAATTTTCTTCATTAGAATTTGTTTTGCAGTAGTTGCGGCAATACGCCCAAAATCTGCTGCCTTAACAGACTCTCTTATCACATCTCCTGCAGAAACATCATAGCCTTTTTCTCTTGCAACATCTTCATATAACTCTTTAGAATAATCTATTAAATCCCTATCTTCTGGAACTATATGCCATACTCTATCTGCAGTATATTCTCCAGTATTTCTATCTATATGAACTTCTATATTCATATCGTCATTAAGTTCTTTTTTAGTAACAACAGCCAATGCTTCTTCCATAGCTTGGAATAATAACTCTTTTGAAATATCTTTTTCATTAGCTACTGTCTCTAAAACTAAAAGTAATTCTTTACTCATAATAACCTCTCTAAAAATTAAAATACTGGAGAAACTCTCATTTTCTTTAAATTATCAAAATCAAAAGCCAGCTCTTGGCCATCCTCTTGCTTTAAAAAAACATTATTTCCTTCGACCTTAGTTAACTCACCCTTAAATTTAGTCTGCGAATTAACAGGCTCTAAAGTTACTGCTTTTACATTAAACCCAATCAAAGCCTCTGCTTGATTTATATTAAAAATCTGACGATTCATACCAGGAGAAGATACTTCTAAAACATATCTTCCAGAAATTGGATCTTCAACATCAAAAATAGCACTAACTTCTTTACTAACAGTTTGACAATCATCAACAGAAACACCTGTTTCATGATCTATAAATATACGAATAGTAGTTTTACCGCTACCCTCAACTTCTATTCCCCACAGAATATAACCAAGGTCATCAACAATCGGTCCAACTATTTCATAAAGCTTATCTAGAATCATTTTCTAAGAATCCTCCTTAACAAAAGCATGAAATCATACCTTTCAGATAGCAAAAAGGCCCTTATAGGGCCCTTAATGAGTCTTAATACTGGTAGCGGGGGCTGGATTTGAACCAACGACCTTCGGGTTATGAGCCCGACGAGCTACCAAGCTGCTCCACCCCGCGTCTATGTGTAATATAATAACAGTATATTTTACATTTACAAGGCTTTTTATATTTTTTCTAAATAGTGTTCTGCCTTATCGCATCAACCATAACCTTAACCTTTTCTGGATCTACATCAGGATAGATACCATGACCCAAGTTAACTATATAATTATTTTTCTCATCATTCTTTATAAAGTCCATATTTTCTTTAACTGTATCTCGAATTTGTTTATCACTCGCATATAAAAATGCCGGATCAAAATTACCTTGAAGAACTAATCTATTTCCAACTCTATTTCTTGCCTCAGGTAACGTTATATTCCAGTCAACCCCTATTCCATCACATAATGAATCCTTATACTCTTCCATAAACATCCCTCCTCCTTTAGTAAAGAAAACAACAGGCGTTTTTGGAAAATCTTTTTTTATTTCTTTAGCTATCTTATTCATATAATCAAGAGAAAACTCTTTATATTGCCTCATAGGAAGGATCCCGCCCCATGTGTCAAACACCATCAAAGAATCTGCCCCAGCTTTTATCTGCTCTTTTAAATAAAGAACTATTGTTTCAGACAATGTGGATAATAACTTATGCATCAATTCTGGTTTTGAGTACATCATTTTTCTAAGTTTGTTAAACTGCTTAGACCCTTGACCTTCAATCATGTATGCCGACAAAGTCCATGGACTCCCTGTAAATCCAATCAAAGGTACATTTACAGCTTTTTTTGTTGTTGCCACAGCATTATACACATACGACAATTTATGGTTTACCTCATCTAATGATGCAAAGTTCCTTAAATCTTCTTCTGACTTTATTACAT
This sequence comes from Pseudofrancisella aestuarii, assembly GCF_003574475.2. Lineage (NCBI taxonomy): Bacteria > Pseudomonadati > Pseudomonadota > Gammaproteobacteria > Thiotrichales > Francisellaceae > Pseudofrancisella > Pseudofrancisella aestuarii. The sequence goes on from NZ_QLIS02000003.1 coordinate 214,427, forward strand.
CATTAAAGATAGGACCAACTCCTTTTACAAATTTCAAATCTAAACCTAATGCTTCAGGTATAGTCAAAATATCAGAGAAAACTATTGCCGCATCAAGATCATACCTTCTAAGAGGTTGTAATGCCACCTCACAACAAGCATCTGCATTACGACACATATCCATAAAATTCTCAAACTTCGACCTAACCTGTCTATATTCTGGCAAATACCTGCCAGCTTGTCTCATTATCCAAACAGGTGGGGTAGATAGCTTTTTTTCTCCAAAAGCATCTAAAAACAACCTTCTCATGTAAATCCTTATTATTTTATAACTCTATCTAGCTTCCTATAGCTTATAGCTTCTTGAATAGACTTTTTATTAATTAGCTCCACTCCTTCTAAATCAGCTATAGTCCTCGCTACTTTTAATATTTTATAATACCCTCTAGCTGATAATCCTAATTTATCTATAGCCTTATTTAGAACATTCTTACTTTCGGTATCTAACTTACAAATAGTATCAACTTCTGTGCTTGTAAGCATAGTATTTATTTTACCTTGTCTTGCTAATTGTAAGTTGCGAGCCATCTCAACCCTCTCCCTTACAAGATCACTCGCCTCACCACGTAAGCTTTGATTTGTTAAATCATCTTTCTGCAACTCAAGCACCTCAACATGCAAATCTATTCTATCTAACAACGGTCCTGATAATTTGCTCTGATACTTATTAACCGATTGCTGAGTATCTGTACATTGTTTATATTGAGAGCCTAAATAACCACAGGGACAAGGATTCATTGCAGCCACCAACTGAAATCTAGCTGGATACTCAACTTGATTTTTAGCTCTAGAGATACTTATAGCTCCTGTTTCCAAAGGCTCTCTTAGAACCTCCAAGACCTTTCTATCAAACTCTGGAAGCTCATCAAGAAACAATACACCATTATGTGCTAAAGAAATTTCACCAGGCATTGGGTTACTACCGCCACCAACTAAAGCAACTGCTGATGATGTATGATGTGGCTGCCTAAAAGGTCTCTTATAGAAACTATCTGCGATATTAGTCTCACCCTTTATAGAAGCAATCATTGCAGAAGATAAAGCTTCTTTCTTATCTAAACTTGGAAGAATAGAGTTAAGTCTACTAGCTAACATAGTTTTACCCGTACCTGGCGGCCCTATCAATAAAATATTATGACCTCCAGCAGCAGCTATTTCTAAAGCACGTTTTGCCTGATACTGACCCTTAACATCCTCTAAGTTTTCGTATAAATTACTAAAGTCTAACTTATTAGTTTTATCTAAATTAGTTAATTTTATTCTCCCAGAAAGAAACTCAACCACTTCTTTTAGACTACCCAAAGGAAAAGCTTTAACCTCGCTAACCAACAGAACTTCTTCTGTATTGTCTCGAGGTAATATTATTTTCTTATTGGATTCAGAACTTTTAATCGCCATAGGAATAACACTAGATATTCTTTTAAGATCGCCACTTAAAGATAGTTCTCCAGCAAATTCATATTCATCAATCAACAAATCACTTGCAACTTCTATTTGTCCTGAAGCATAAAGAATCCCTAAAGCTATTGGAAGATCAAAGCGACCTCCACTTTTAGGCAGATCTGCTGGTGCGAGGTTTATGGTTATTCTCTTATTAGGAAAATTAAAGCCTGAATTTATTATTGCACTTCTAACTCTATCTTTACTTTCTTTAACTGCAGTTTCTGGTAAACCTACAATTGATAAACTTGGTAAGCCATTGGATAAATGCACTTCTATAGATACAGAAGGTGAGTCTATACCAAGCTGCGCTCTACTTTTTAGGACAGCAAGACTCATCTTTTAACTATCCTTTATTAATAGTTGATCAATTTTTTTCTCTAGCTCTTCTAATTTCAATCTTGTCTTTGCTAGTATCTTTTTCTGAACCTCAAACTCCTCTCTACTTACAACATCTAATTTTGACAAGCTTTTTTTGACTATTTTATCACGCGAGTTTTTTATCGTATCTTCTAAAGAATTTAAAATGTCTTTCATTTTATAAAACCTTATTTAGTTTTATAAAAGTATAAAAATTACGAATAGAATAAGCAATTAAAAGATTTAATAAAGAAAAAGTTATATAACGTTAATAACTTGAGCCAAAGTTGATAATAATGCTAAAGGCATAATACCTAATAATAATAAAAATAAGCCATTTACACTTAAAGCTAAAAGTGTCGATTTATGTGCTTTAACTTTAGTATCATTTTCAGGATCATCAAAATACATAACCTTGATAACTCTTACATAATAGAATGAAGCTACTACAGCCATAAACAACACAAAACATGCTAAAACGTAATCTCCATTATTTATAAGACCTACAATCACAAATAATTTAGCAATAAATCCACCAAAAGGAGGGATACCAGCCATAGAAAACAATACTATAAGCATAATAAATGCAAGCCATGAATTCTTAGTATTAAATCCTTTCAAATCATTTAATGTTTCTATTTCATAACCACCAACACTAATTGCTGTTAAAGCTCCAAATATAGCTAGTGCAGTAAAAACATAAACAATAATATAGAAACTAGCTGTCACTAAAGCATATTCTTGAGGATGTAAACTAATAGCTAAAAGTATAAAACCTACTTGAGAAACTGTTGAGTATCCAAGTAATCTCTTTATATTCGTTTGAGACAACGCAACCAAACTACCAAAAAAGATGGATAATATACCAATTACCCTAAATAAATATATCCAAGAATCTTTTAGTGAAGGAAAACCTACAAACAGAATATTTACCAACATTGCAAATGCTGCTATTTTTGGGATAGTTGCCACAATAGTAGCTACAGCATTTGGAGCTCCTTCATAAATATCAGGAAGCCACATATGAAAAGGAAATGCCCCTAACTTGAATAGGAATGAAGATATCATTAACACAACACACACCAATAAAAGCTGTCTCTCAATACCCGTAAAATGACCCGCGGCTAATGCCTTAGCAATATCAGTAACGTCTAATTGACCAGTGATACCATAAACAAATGACATCCCAAAAAGTAGTAATGCTGAAGCAATAGCTCCTAAAACAAAATACTTAATTGATGCTTCAAGACCTCTTCCAGAGCTTCTATAAATAGCAATTAACGCATACATTGGCAATGATAAAAGCTCTAAACCAATGTATATACTAACTAAACTATGTGCAGCTGTTAGAACCATCGCACCCAATATACATAGCATTAATAAAGTATAGAAGTCACCATCTGAGATTTTTCTATCCTTAATATACTCTCTTGAATACAATGTAACAAAAAGAGCTAAAATCAATATTACTATTTGTAAAGTATAAGCAAATCCACTAAATACAACCTGCCCTTCAAATGTAACCCCTGCTTGCAGAAAGTTATCTTTAGCAAAAGTTGCTACTAAAGCTAAAGCTATAAATAATTGAGAAAATATGTAATTAATATTTTTTATTTTCCCATGCAAAAACAAACCTGAAAACATTACAACTAAAACACCTATTGCTAGTAATATTTCCGGTAATACGTAAAAGATCGATAAATTCATAATCAAATCACCACCCTATAGAGATAAACCAACAATATGCGCCGAAGCAGCAGATGATATTTTTAATATTGGCTCAGGATAAAAACCAAAGAATAATGTTGGTGCTGCTAATAATATAAATACAAACAACTCCATCCTTCCTAAATCTTTAAGACCTGCAACCTGAGTAGAAGTCACTTCTCCAAAAAATACTCTTTTATACATCCATAATGTATATACAGGAGCTATTATCAGAGTTAATCCAGCTATCAATGCAAATAAAGGAGAATATTGAAAAACTGCTAATAGAATCATAAATTCCCCAACAAATCCACTTGTTCCTGGAAGACCTACGTTAGCCATACAGAAAAGCATAAAAAATCCTGCAAATATTGGCATTGTTTTAGCAACACCAGAGAAATCTGATATTTCCCTCGTATGCATTCTTAAATACAGATATCCAATACCAATAAACATACCACCAGAGGAAAATGCATGAGCTATCATCTGAAAAACTGCTCCTTGTATAGCAAGCTGAGCATGAGTTTCACCTAACTCTGGACTAGCATTTTTCAATAAAAATATAGAGAAAAGTCCCAAAGTTACCAACCCCATATGAGAGATAGATGAATATGCTATTAACCTTTTAACATCTGTTTGAGCAACAGCAACTATTCCCACATAAACTATAGCGATAAGAGACATTGCTATAAGCACATATTCTAAAGATGATGCAACTTCAGGCAACATCGGAATAGCAAATCTTAAAAAACCATAAGCTCCTAATTTAAGCATTAGTGCAGCAAGTATAACCGAACCTCCCGCAGGGGCTTCTGAGTGAGCATCTGGTAACCATGAGTGGAAAGGCCACATAGGAATTTTTACTGCAAATGCCAAGAAAAATGCCCCAAATACTAACCATTGTGCCGTTAATGTAAACTTAATAGCTTGATCTAAACCTTGTGACTGTGTTGCCCATGCTATAAAGTTTTGTATAGAATAAGTATCTGCATTTACAAGAGCATTCGCTGGTTGCTGAACAACTTGAGACTGCAAATACAATATTGCCGCTAATAAAAATACAGATCCAAAAAAAGTATACATAAAGTATTTAACAGCCGCATATGCTTTTTTCTTTCCACCCCAAATACCTATACCTAAAGTTGTTGGAATAAGCAAAGCTTCCCAAAAAACATAAAAAAGTATCGAGTCGTTAGCACAAAAAACACCATTAGTTAGACCACATGTGATTAAAAAAATTGCCATATATTGTCTGACTTTAGTTTTAATCGATGTCCAAGCTGCTAATACAATAACCAAAGTTGCAAAACAAGTTAGAACTATAAAAAGAACTGAAAAACCATCCACTCCCAGACTATAGTAAATATCATGATTACCAAATCCCGTAAACCATCTATAGCTTTCCTGATACTGCATTTGGTAGCTACCCACATCAAAGCCAGTAACTAATGGGATACATAGCAATAGAGTCATTGCACTAAATACTAGTGCAACCCAACGTGCTGCATCTCCATGCAACTCTTCCGTTTTAGTTGCTAGTACTGTAAAACCACCAACTATCGGCATCCATATAATCAAACTCAATAAGTGTTGACCAATATTCATAATAAAATTTACCCTCTATTAGCTAAACCATTACTAGCAATAATATAAATAACAATACCCCAACCATCATTACAAAAGCATAATCAAACAAATATCCTCTTTGTAGTTTTCTAAAACTATCTCCTGTTTGATATATTAAATTTGATGATCCATGAACAATCGTTTTATCTATAATAAATATATCTATCACTTTCCACAAAAATGCACTTATTAATAAAAATGCTTTTGCAAAAACCACATCATATAAAAAATCAATGAAGTACTTTTTGACTAAAATATGATAAAAAATTCCCACCCCTGACTTTGTCTTAGATAAAAACTCTGGAATACTAGGTAACCATATATAAAGTATATATGACAAAATAAATGCGCCAAATGCTAACCAAAAAGCTAGGGAATGGAAAGAGTGTTTAACAAATGTTAATGGTGTAGCAGTAGCTTCATCAGAAGCTAAATGTGCTGTAACACTCAATCCACCAAGTCCTTGCTGTGCGTAAGAACTAATTGTATCTCCAAATAATCCATTAGCTTGAGACAATATTGGCTCAAAGAAATACCAACCTATCAAAGCGGATGGGATAGCTAATAATACTAAAGGTATCAATATTGATAATGGAGACTCTTTGATATGAGACTTTTCTTCTTCAGTCATTCTTTCTTTACCATGGAATACCAAGAAAAACATTCTAAATATATAGAAAGAAGTTACAAAAGCACACGCTAAAACCATTGCATAAGCAAAATCATGACCAAAAACTTTAGTACTACCAGCCGCTTCTATTATTAAATCTTTTGAGAAAAATCCTGAAAAAGGAGGCAGCGCAGCTAAAGCCCAAGCACCTATAAACATACAAACATATGTAAGAGGTAAATATTTTCTTAAACCACCCATTCTTCTGATATCTTGCTCATGATGCATAGCAACTATAACAGAACCTGCAGCTAAGAATAGAAGTGCCTTAAACATAGCATGAGTCATAAGATGGAACATACCTATAGAAAAAGCACCTGCTCCTTGAGCAACCATCATATAACCAAGCTGAGAAAGAGTACAATATGCAATAACTCTTTTAATATCAGTCTGTACAATAGCTATTAATCCCATAAATAAACAAGTAATAGCGCCTATTATTAACACAAAGCTCAATGCTGCTTCAGACATCACAAACATTGGAGAAAGTCTGGCAACCATAAATACACCTGCTGTAACCATTGTAGCAGCATGTATAAGAGCTGAAATAGGAGTAGGGCCTTCCATAGAACCTTCTAACCAAGAGTGTAAAGGAAATTGAGCAGATTTCCCCATAGCTCCAATGAAAAGTAAAACACACATTAATGTTACTGGACTAAAAGATATACCTAAAAACTCAACAACCTGAGTATTATCTATGCTCGAAAGACTTGCAAAAACTGTATCATAGTTTATAGAACCTGTATAAAGTATTACTGCACCTATACCTAATAAAAATCCTAAATCACCAATTCTATTAACTAAGAAAGCTCTTAAGCTAGCTATATTTGCTGAGTCTTTATTAAAATAGAAACCTATTAATAAATAAGAGAATAAACCTACACCTTCCCAACCAAAAAATAATAATAGAAAATTATTACCCATTACTAGACACAACATAGCAAAGGTAAAACCTGAAATGTAAGAGAAGAATCTTGCATACCCTTCCTCACCTTTCATATAACCTATAGAGTAAACATGTACTAATGTTGAAACAAATGTAACTATAAGCATCATGTATACTGTTATCTTATTAACAGTAAATCCAACATCTAATGAAAATTTATTAGAAATAGGAGCCCAGCTATAATATGTAGCGCTATAAACATCTCCGTAAAAGAAAACTCCATAAGCTAACACAGCACTTAATACAAAAGATACACTACATAGAACTATTGTAAAAAAGCTTACACCTTCATTTTTTATAGATTTACTAAAAAATCCTGCAGTAATAGCTCCAACTAAAGGCGCCAAAACTATAATCGCAATTACTATAGCTGCTATTTGATTATTTATCATCATTGCCTGCCTAACCTTTCAATGTATTAAGTTTACTTAAATCAATTGTTTTTCTCTTACGTGAGATTGCTACTACAATAGCAAGACCTATAGCTGTTTCAGCTGCAGCCACGGCTAGTATAAAGAATACAAAAACTCCACCCATCGCTTGTTGATGCATATTTGCAAATATCAAAAAGTTTGTATTAACAGCAAGAAGCATTAGCTCTATGGACATTAAAAGAATTAAAATATTTCTTCTATTTATAATAATCCCCGCAACACTTATAACAAAAAGTATTGTGCTAAAAATTAATCCATGCGTAACTGGAATTGTAATACTATTCATTAGTCACATCCTCTTGTTTTTGCTTTTTATCAGATCCTATCTTAACCATAGTCAAACGATCTTTAGCTCTAACTCTAATTTGCTCAACAGGATTAACTGATCTATTATCTTTTCTTTTACTTCTTAAAGTAAGAGTAACTGCAGCAACCATAGCAGCAAGAAGAATAAAGTCCACAAGCTCAAAAACATATAAATTACTATCATTAAACATTGTAGAGCCTATTATTTTCAATCCTCCAACGCCCTCTTTCATAGTTGCTCCAGAAAAAACTTGGATCACTGCGTAAGTTATTATTGTTGCAAATATTGCACATACAATAATTGCTGAAAGCGCATAAAAAAATCTACCAACTCTACCCTGCTTTTCAACATGTAAGTCAAGCATAAATACCACGAACAGAAACATAACCAGTACAGCACCAACATAAACAACTATCAAAAGTAAAGCTAAATATGTTTGCTGAAAAGTAATCCATACTGCAGCTGAAAAAATAAACGTCGAGATCATAGCTATGACAGAATTAACTGGATTATTGCCTAACACTAATACCAAAGCTGAAATAATAGCTAGAGATGCAAATATATAAAATAAAATATTAACTATCACTTATAACCCCTCTATCTAAAATTTTTATCTTGTAATCTATCTGCTGCAATTTGAGATTCATACTTATCTCCTATTGCTAACAATTTGGCCTTAGTCATAATATTCTCACCTCTTTCTTCAAAGTGATACTCCAGAATATTTGTCTCAACAATAGAATCAACTGGACATGACTCTTCACAGAAGCCACAAAATATACATTTAAATAAATCTATTTCATAACTTGATGTTCTTCTTGAACCATCTTCCCTTTCAGTTGAATTAATTGTAATTGCTAAAGCTGGGCAAACCACCTCACAAAGTTTACAAGCAATACATCTTTCTTCACCATTTTCATATCGTCTTAAAGCATGTAAACCTCTAAATCTATTAGAGACAGGAGTTCTTTCATCTGGGTACTGTACAGTAACTTTTCTAGTAAAAAAGTGTTTCCCCGTAACTGTCAGCCCTTTCAAAAGCTCCCATAGTAAAAATGTTTTAAGAAAACTTGTAACATTTCTCATTTCTTTATCCTTTTTACCACCAAGGCCCTACATTAAATCTTACCATACAAGCAACCACAACAACCCAAGCAAATGTTAGTGGAATAAATATTTTCCATCCAAGTCTCATTATTTGATCATATCTATATCTAGGGTAAGTTGCTCTAATCCATAAAAACATAAACATAAACACACTAGTTTTACCAAATAACCATACTACGCCAGGTATTATTGAAAATATGTGCTCAAGAGCTGTTCCTTCAAAAGGAGAATTCCAACCGCCTAAAAACATTATCGCAGTCAAAATACTAATTAAAATCATATTCGCATATTCTGCCAAGAAAAATAAAGCAAATCTAGCCCCAGTATATTCTATGTGATGCCCTGCAACAATTTCAGACTCTCCCTCAACAACGTCAAAAGGCGCTCTATTAGTTTCAGCAATACCTGAAATGAAATACACAATAAACAAAGGGAATAAAGGTATAAAATACCAATGTAATATTCCTCCAGCTTGTGACTCTATTATTCCTGTTATACTCATAGATCCAGCAGCTATTACAACGCCTACTATAGCAAAGCCCATAGAAAGCTCATATGAAATAACTTGAGCTCCAGCTCTAAGCGCACCGAATAAAGAATATTTACTATTTGATGCCCACCCAGCAATAACTATTCCATATATAGAAAAAGATGTCATTGCTAATATATAAAGAAGTCCAAGATTCATATCTGAGACCACTACACCTTTAGCAAATGGGATAACTGCCCACGCTGCATATGCTGGTGCAAATGCCAATATTGGAGCAACAAAGAATAAATATCTATTTGATTTTGTAGGAACAATTATCTCTTTTAAGAAAAGCTTTAAAGCATCAATTATAGGTTGCAACAAACCAAAAGAGCCGACTCTATTTGGACCAATCCTATCTTGCATATATCCAATAACTTTTCTCTCAGCATATGTATAGTACGCAACCACTAAAATCAAAGGAATGATTATAAGAAGAGTATAAAGAGAAATCCATAAAACATACTCTAACATACCTACTCTCCCTTATCGTTAACTAGTCTTATACTAATATTGTTGTCACTATACAAAAATGACTCCATTTTTTTTCTAGGAATCATTATATTCTTTGAATGAAGAGCATCATCTACAACAAAATCATATTCAACTGAATTTTCTATATTATAAAACTTGATTCTACCAACTTCATTATCAGAACCAATCTTATCTGCTAAAGTTCTAGAAATTCTTACTCCAGAATACCTTTTAGCATCTTGAGTTTCCTGTAAAGGTTTAGATCTTCTTATTAAGCTAGTATTATCGTACATACTGCTAGTAGCAACAAAAGTTATATCTCTAGCTTCTTCCAAAGGCAACTCTTTCAGCTCTTTTTTATAATCTATTTCAACACTACTATTATCTTGCTGATTATTATAAGCATCTGTAGTGACTTCTGAGATTTCATTATATTCAAAACCTTTCAGATCTAATATATTACCCAGAACTCTTAGGATTCTCCAGAGCTCTTTATTTTCAGCATAAGGCTTTACAACTTGCTTAAACTTCTTAATATTTCCAAAAGCATCCACAAAACTACCAGATGTTTCATAATGAGAAGCAGTAGGAATAATGATATCTGCCTGTTCTTTTATCAATCTATCTGCATAAGCACCAAATGAAACTACAATATCTATATTTGATAAAGCTTCTTTTAATTTAGCTTCACCAAGAACACTATCCTTAGCAGGCTCAGTATTAAATAATAACAATAATTTCGTATCTGTACTTCCACTCAAACACTCTTTCACAGAAAACTCCGTATCGCAACCAAAACCAGGGACCACTCCTGTTCTGACAGCGCCTACCGAATTAACATTTGTTGGCAAGAATCCTCCTTTGATATTTATAACTTCTCTTATCATAGAAATAATGATTGATACAAACCCAAACTCTTTTGATCCAACTATATCTTGCCCAACAAGTATTTTCGGTGAATTTGCTTCTAAAATTTGATCTGCAACTTTTCTTACTTCTGCAGCAGGATCAACTTTTCTTAAAACATCATCTAAATCAAAATGACTATAGCTAATATTAGCTCTAGTAAGCAAAGCTTTAAGTAAAGAAAGGGCTAAAAACCCTGCGTCACTTAAATCCATTTTTGTCTGAGCAATTGGATAATTAAACTCGTAATCACAGATATTCCAAGCAACTACCTTAGCACCTTTTTCAACAGCTTCTTTTACTCCATAATTTATTAATGGATATTCTTTTCTCAGATTTGAACCTAGAACAAATATAAAATCAGACTTTTCAATTTCTTTTAATGAACAATCCAGTCCAATACCAGATGAAACTCCTTTTTTAGAAGCATTCTCTCTTACTCGAGAATCTATATTTTCAGAGCCTACAGCTTTCAAAAGTTTTTTTGTTAAAAACATTTCTTCTGAAGTAGAGCTCTCAGATATTACAGCAGCTATTTTATCAGCACCATCTTTTTCAACTGTTTGCTTAATAGCCACTTTTACAAAATCTAAAGCCTCTTCCCAAGAAACAGGCACCCAATCACCTGATTTTTTAATCATTGGTTGCTCAATTCTATCTTCGCTATAAAGACCCGCATATTCAAATCTATCCCTATCAGCTATCCATGTACTTCCCGTTTCATCTTCTCTCGGTACAACTCTAACTAATTTATTTTGATATATGTGTGCATTTAAATCTGTAGCAACACCGTCACCAGCAGAGATAGCTGGATATTGTTTAAGCTCCCAAGCTCTTGCTTTAAATCTAAAAGGCTTTGAAGTAAGTGCTCCAACAGGGCAAAGGTCTATAACATTTCCTGACAATTCCGAATTAACTACATCTCCAGAGATATAAGTACTAATCTCAGAATGATCGCTTCTTCCCATAACACCTAGCTCTTTAACGCCAGCCACTTCCTCACCAAATCTAACACAGCGTGTACATAGAATACATCTAGTCATATCAGTAGATATCAAAGGACCAAGTCCAGGATCTGCAACTGCTCTTTTTGTTTCCTTATAGTCTGATGTAGTATTTCCGTAACCAAGAGCAATATCTTGTAACTCACACTCTCCACCTTGATCACAAATCGGACAGTCTAATGGATGGTTTATAAGCAAAAACTCCATAACATCTTTTTGCATCTGCAAAGCTTTTTCAGACCTTGTTTTTACTTTCATTCCGTCCATAACTGGTGTTGCGCAAGCCGGCGATGCTCTTCTAGCACCATCAACATCAACTAAACACATACGACAGTTAGCTGCTACAGAAAGCTTTTTATGGTAACAAAATCTAGGTATATATATACCATTTGCATCTGCAATCTGAATTATAGTCTGGTTAGGTAGCGCTTCATAACTTCTACCATCTATTTCTACATTAACTTTTTTGGATTCTTTATTGTCTGACACAAAACTTCTCCAACAAATTATTTATCTACAATACTTCTGCCATCATTCTCTATCATATAAACAAATTCATGCCTAAATTTATCTATATAACTCTGCACTGGCCACGCAGCAGCATCTCCTAAACCACAAATAGTATTCCCTTCTATATTCGTAGCTACTCTAAATAAAGTATCAATATCTTCAGGCCTTCCTTCTCCATGGATAATTCTATGCAATGTACGAGCTAGCCAACCAGTACCCTCTCTACAAGGTGTACACTGACCACAAGACTCCTCATAGTAAAAGTCTGCAAGTCTAGCCAAAGTTCTAACCATACAAACAGTTTCGTCCAAAACCACAACTGCTCCAGACCCTAACATTGAGCCAGCCGCTGCTATTGATTCATAATCCATAGTAACATTCAACATTTCTTCGCCTGTTAAAATTTTACTTGAACTACCACCAGGAATAACTGCCTTAAGCTTATTACCGTTTCTAACTCCACCACACATATCAAGCAAGTCCTTAAAAGACATACCCATGCCTACTTCAAAAACCCCCTGCTTCTTAACATGGCCCGAAACACAGAACAACTTAGTTCCACCACTTTTCTCAGTACCTAGCTCACTAAACCATTTACCGCCTTTTTCTAAAATAGGAGGGACTGAAGCGTAAGTCTCGGTATTATTTATATTAGTTGGCCTATCATATAAACCTTTAAAAGCTGGAAAAGGTGGTTTAAATCTAGGACGTCCCTTCTTTCCCTCTAAAGAGTTAAGAAGCGCTGTTTCTTCACCACAAATATAAGCTCCTGCCCCAACAGCACAATATAGATTAAAAGTCACACCCGACTTTTTAATATCAGAACCTAAAAGACCAGCCTGATATGCTTCTCTTAAAGCATCCTCAAACCTTTCTATAGGCTCAAAAAACTCTCCTCTAATATAGTTATATCCAGCAGTAGCTCCCATAACATAACCAGCAATAGCCATACCTTCTATCAGTTGATGAGGATTATTTCTTAAAATCTCTCTGTCTTTACATGTTCCAGGCTCACCCTCATCAGAGTTACACACAACATATTTTTGACCAGGAACACTCCTTGGCATAAAGCTCCACTTCAAACCAGCTGGAAATCCTGCACCACCTCGACCACGAAGACCTGATGCTTTTAACTCATCAATAATAACTTCTGGAGCTATTTTTTCACTTAATATTCTATTCCAATAAGAGTATCCACCAACAGATAAATAAGACTCTAAAGTCCACGGCTTATCTAAATGTAGCGTACGAAAACAAACCTCATTAGCCATAACTACTCCAGCCCATCTATTATCTTATCAACCTTTTCTATAGTAAGGTTTTCATGAAACACTTTATCAACCTCTAACATAGGGGAACCACAACAAGCACCCAAGCACTCAACCTCTTTTAAAGTTATCCTACCATCTTTAGTTGTCTGACCAGGCTTAATACCTAATCTATTCCCAATGTGCTCAACTATTTCATAAGCACCATTTAGCATACAAGATACATTTGTACAAACATTAAGCTTATGTTTTCCTACAGGCTCTAAGCAATACATACTATAAAAAGTAGAAACCTCATAAACATCAACCTTGCTGACCCCAAGATAGTCTGCTAAAGCAGTTTGCAATTCATCCGTAAGATACCCACCATTTTCATCTTGCAGAATATGCAAACTTTCTATTATTGCCGATCTCTTCTGATCCGCTGGGAATTTGCTAACGACCCTATCAATATCTTCAATGACCGCTGCTGAAACTATTTGTAATAAAGACATTCTATATCCTCAAACTATCTATCAATATCACCAAACACAATATCTTGTGTCGCAATAATTGCTGGAGTATCTGCCAACATATGCCCAGAAAGCATCTCATCCATCGCACTAATATGAGCAAACCCTGGAGCTCTCATTTTAAGCCTATATGGTTTATTAGCACCATCAGACTTCAAATAAACACCAAATTCACCCTTTGGATGCTCTGTACCAACATAAACCTCACCTTCTGGAACACAATACCCTTCAGAAAAAAGCTTAAAATGATGAATAAGCTCTTCCATATTATTTTTCATACCATCTCTAGTCGGAGGAGCGACCTTATAATTATCAGAAATAACCCTTCCTTCATTCACTCTCAACCAATCGATACACTGCTTAATAATCTTATTAGACTCTCTCATCTCAGCCATTCTCACAAGATATCTATCATAGCAATCACCCGTAGCTCCGACAGGTATATCAAAATCCAACTTATCATAAACTTCATATGGCTGCATCTTTCTTAAATCCCATGCAACACCACTTCCTCTAAGCATCGGACCAGAAAAGCCTAGTGCTTTTGCTCTTTCTGCAGAAACAGTACCTATATCAACAGTTCTCTGCTTCCAAAGTCTATTATCAGTCAACAAAGTATCTATCTCATCTAAAGACTTTTCAAAACCCTTAACAAAGTTATCTAAGAAATCAAGCATGCTGCCTTCCCTAGCTTTATTAATTTTTTTAGCTTTTCTCTTACTTGTAAATCTACTTTCTTTATACTTAGGCATTTCTACTGGCAGATCCCTATACACTCCACCAGGTCTAAAATATGTAGCATGCATACGAGCACCAGAAACAGCCTCATAGCAATCAAACAAATCTTCCCTAACTCTAAATGCATACAAGAAAATTGTCATCGCACCCAAATCTATACCACAAGCCGCAGCCCATAACAAATGGTTCAACAATCTTGTCATCTCAGCAAACATCACTCTAATATACTGAGCTCTTTCAGGAACTTCTATTTCTAAAAGCTTTTCTATTGCCATAACATATGAGTGCTCATTACACATCATAGATACATAATCAAGCCTATCCATATAGCCAATACTTTGATTATACGGCTTAAATTCAGCCAACTTCTCAGTGCCTCTATGTAGCAAACCAACATGAGGATCAGCCCTAACAACCGTCTCCCCATCTAATTCCAAAATTAGTCTCAATACACCATGAGCAGCAGGGTGAACTGGACCAAAATTTAACGTGTAATTCTTATATTCTGCCATACTCAAAAATCCACATTTATTTACGAATAACTCTAGGAGAATTTACTCTATCATCTATTTCCACAGGTTCATAAACAACCTTTCCTAGGTTTTCATCATACCTCATCTCAACATAACCTGTTTGAGGGAAATCTTTTCTTAAAGGATGTCCAACAAAGCCATAATCTGTAAGCACTCTTCTTAAATCTGGATGATTCCTAAAGTAGATGCCAAACATATCATAAACTTCTCTTTCCGCCCAGTTCGCTGAAGGCCAGATATCAGAAACAGAATCAACCAAGATTATTTGAGCATTCTTGAGCTTACACTTAACCCTTATACGAACATTCTTCTTAAAACTCAATAACTGATATATCAACTCAAATCTATCATCCGCATCAGTATTTTTAGTATCTTGCTTTCTTCCCCTAGAAAATCCTGCTTGAGAAACAACATTACCAGTATCCCAATCAGTTTGACCATAAGTAAGATAATCAACTGCCGTAATATCAGTTAGCTGCTCAAAAGAGTATCTCTTCCTAAGAGCATCTAACACCAAATAAATATCTCTTTGATCACTTATAGAGATATTTATTTCCCTATTTGCAATATAGCAAGAAACTGCCCAACCTTTAAACAGGTTAGAAATATTATCCAAATGTGTTTGCAAAGAATTACTCACAATTACTTCCTCGCTATAGTATTGGTTCGAATTATTTTATTTTGAAGCTGAATAATTCCGTAGACTAGAGCCTCAGCTGTTGGTGGACAACCTGGAACATATATATCAACAGGAATAATTCTATCGCACCCTCTCACAACCGAATAAGAATAATGATAATATCCGCCACCATTTGCACAAGATCCCATAGAGATAACCCATTTTGGATCAGGCATCTGATCATACACTTGCCTCAATGCAGGAGCCATCTTATTACAAAGAGTCCCAGCCACCAACAATACATCAGATTGCCTAGGACTCGGTCTAAAAACAACCCCGAACCTATCTAAATCATACCTCGAAGCTCCCGCGTGCATCATCTCAACCGCACAACAAGCCAAACCAGTCGTTACTGGCCATAAAGACCCTGTTCTAACCCAGTTAATCAAAGCATCAGCACTGGCCGTAATAAAGCCTTTATTCTCGCCACCTACTCCCATTCCAAAGCTCCTTTTTTCCAGCCATAAATAAGGCCTAGAAACAAAACTACCAAAAATATTATCATTGCAACGAACGCACCATTTGAAATAGCTGGAGAATCTACGCTAGCTCTTAAGTTTATTCCCCATGGAATAATAAATGCCAATTCCAAATCAAAAACTAAAAATAAAACTGCCACCAGATAAAATCTAACATCCAACTTTTCTCTTGCATCACCAAAAGTAGGAAAACCACACTCGAAGGTTTCACCCTTACTTTCACTCGGTTTATTAACACCAACTATAATCGACAAAATCTTACCAATCATAGCGAATGCAACACCTATAGCTACCGAAATAATTAGGAAAATTAAAATTGGAGCAAATTGCTCGTAGACACTATTTGTCATAAGCCAAATCAATATATGCACAATTAATACGCAAATGATAACATAATTAGGAAGCAACTACAAAGTCAGTATATAAATAAAAGCCGCTCCAAAACAAGTGTCAAAAAGCTTTTAATAAGCTCAAAATACCTATAAACAAAAACTAGATTGCTTCTATTTTTTTTTCTAATACAATAACTTCAATTAGATTAAATAATTAAAATACAAAGTGACTTACAAAATTTTTAACAATAAGTATATAAAAGATTTTATAACTCTAGATAACAAAAATACTCCTTGCTACATCTATGACACAAGCCTCCTAAAAGACACTTTCCATGCAGCATACAAGGCTTTAAATGAAAATTTTAACAATGCGCATATTCATTACGCAATAAAGGCAAACACCCATCCTAAAATAATAGAATTAGCAAAAGAATATAGCATGGGAATAGATTGTGTAAGTGGAGGAGAAATACTACAAGCACTAGATAATAAAATCCCCCCCAGTAATATTGTATTTGCAGGAGTTGGCAAGACCAACCAAGAAATAGATATTGCTTTAGAAAAGGATATTTTTAGTTTCAACTGTGAGTCTATCCAAGAAATTGAGGTGATTAATGAGAGAGCTAGGAATAAAAATAAGATTGCTTCTATTTGCATACGAATAAACCCAAATATTGATGCAAAAACTCACCATTATATAAGCACTGGACAATTTGATGATAAATTTGGTATAGCTTTTTCAACTACCTCCGAGTTTCTACAAAGCCAATTAGGCGAATTTAAAAATATTAAATTTATTGGATTACATTATCATGTAGGATCTCAAATATTAGATAGAACCGTGTTTGAGTCATTAACTAATACAGTCAACAAACATTTTGAAACTTTACTCAACATTGGTATAAAAATTGAACATATTAATTTTGGTGGCGGACTTGGAATAGACTATACGAACCCAAGCCAAAACCCTATAGTTGATTTTGATAATTATTTTGAAACTTTTTCAAAAGGGTTTAAATTTAAAAACAGCGTTCAAATACATTTTGAGCTTGGAAGATCTCTTGTTGCACAATCAGGAATAATTGTTTCCAATGTACTTTTTAACAAAACTACTCACCTAACTAATTTCTTAATAATAGATGCTGGAATGACTGAGCTAATTCGCCCAGCACTTTATCAAGCAAAACATCATATTGAATCACTAAGCATAAATAAAAATATAAAAAAATACCATGTTGTGGGGCCAATTTGTGAGTCTAGCGATATCTTAGCTAAGAATATAGAACTCCCAGAAACAAATAGAAATGATTTAATAGTAATATACTCAACTGGTGCCTATGCAAAAGTTCTATCAAGCCAGTATAATTTACGTCCCAGCGCCTCTGAATATTTTATTTAAATCTTATAAGGATTTGTTTTTAATCATTATTTTAACTAAAATTCCAATTAACCCTCCCAGTATTTAAGATACCCAAATGTCTAACAATGTAAAAACTATCGGCATTTTCACACTAGCAATGCTTAGTGTATCAGCCATATTAAATCTAAGAAACATCCCAGTAATGGCTTCTTTAGGACTAGAAGCTATATTTTTTTACACTATTGCAGCTTTATTTTTTCTAATTCCAACATCAATGGTTAGTGCTGAACTAGCAACAAAGATTCCAACCAATGGCGGAGTTTACTCATGGGTAAAAGTAGCCCTAGGAGAGAAATTAGGATTCATAGCTATTTGGCTTGAATGGTTTAATAACGTTATTGCTTACCCTGCAACTCTAGTAACCATCGTAGCAACTCTAGTCTTTGCTGGAATACCTTCTTTACAAAACAGCAAATCGCTAATGTTCTTTACTATGATGATTATATTCTGGGGATGTACTTTTTTTAATTTAAATCAGATTAAAACCTCCACTAAATTAAACATTATTGGGGCATTATTTGGCACGATTTTACCAGGAATATTAATCATCGGCTTAGGCATAGTATGGGTGCTTGCGGGAAATCAAAGCTCCATAAATTTAAATGACCAAATAATACCCTCTTTTACCCCTTCAAATTTATCTTTACTAGTAATAGCATTTTCAAGCTATTCAGGTATGCAGCTATTAGCCTTCCATGTCAAAAATGCCAAAAACCCTACCACCACAATCCCCAGAGCAATCTTGATTAGCGCTATAATCATTCTTTTTATTAGCACAATGTCAGCTCTGAGTATCGCCACAGTAATACCACACAATGAGCTAAATATAACGAATGGAGTTATTGATTCATTCTCAAGATTCTTCTCGATATTTCATCTAAAATTCTTAACACCTATATTAGCTATCTGTATAGTAATTGGTGCAACGGCAAGCTTATCAGCATGGTTGCTAGGACCTGCTAGATCACTCCTTGTTGTTGCTCAAGAAGGCTATTTACCAAAACCTTTAGCTAAACAGAATAAAGCAGGAATGCCTGTAAACATTTTATTACTACAAGGAGTGATTGGCACAATATTTTCTAGCCTATACCTATTCACCCCAACATTACAGGATGCCTTTAGTCTACTCATAGCATTGACTTCACAATTTACTGTAATGATGTTTATTCTGATATTTATTTCAGCTATTAGATTAAAATACACACACCCTAATAACAATGGTTTTAATATACCATTTGGAAAACTTGGTGCGTGGATTATTTGTTTAGCAGGTATTACAGCATGTTCAATAGCTTTTGTAATGGGACTATTCCCTTCAAGCTCAATAAGCTCAACAATTTCGATTCATGAATATCTTACATATATGCTTATAGCGGATGCCGTAATAATAGGCATACCTCTAATATGGATAACTTACAAAGAAAAAACTAAACAAAAATAATAAACTACTGCTTAACCCATACTAATTTATCTGTCTCAAAGCCAAGTCCTTTTGCTTTTTTTACAAAATCTTCTTTAACCGAGTCTGGTACAGTTGGAGTTCTAGATAACAACCATAAATAATTATAATTATTACCTGCAATATAGGCATATTTATAATCATCTTCTAAATCAAATATTACATAAGCTCCATAAAATGGCTTAAAGAAAGAAACTTTTAAGTAGCCAACATTATCTTTTTCAACAAACTTAGCAACGCCTTTAGCATAAGTTCTTTGCTCAGTTATAGGATTAACTCCACTATTAACAACTTCTATTGTTCCATCTGAATTTAAGCCATATTCAGCATAAACCTTAATCAACCCTTTCTCAAAACTATTATCAAACCTCGCGATTTCATACCACCTACCTAAATAATTTTGAGGATTGAAATTCTCAACTGGCTGAATATTATCTGGCTTATGAACACAGCCAACAAGAAGAACAGTAATCAACAACATAAAAAATCTTTTCATAATACAACTATAAAAATTAACATCAATAAGCTATATAATATTTGTAGCTAAAATATAACTCAATAATTATCTACTATGGAATTAGATTACTTTGGCTTCATGGATAAGCCGAATATAGCTGATTATAAACTATTTCTTATAAGCGGTGATGAACCATTACAAAAACATAATATTATTGAGAAAATAAATAATTCTTTTAAAGAAAAAAGCTATGAAATAGCTCGCTATGATATTAGTGAACAAAACCATGATGTCTTATACCATGAAGCAGATAGTTTAAGCCTATTTAGCATGGACAAATTCATCCAGTTCACCCTAGATAAACCGCCTCAGAAAAATCTACAAAAGGCTCTAATAGACAATCTCTGCAAACCTAGTGATAACTCATACCTTGTCATCTTCAGCGGGTTAAAAAAGCAAAATCTATCTACCAAATGGTTTCAATCATTGAGTCAAAATGCCATACATGTACACATATATGACCCAAACATAAATGTAGCAATAAGAATAATAAAAAGCGAAATACTTAAAGAAAATGATCTATCACTTTCTGACGAAGCCATACAAATGCTGGCACAAAAAACTGAAGGTAATTTAATTGCTACAAAACAAATACTAAAATTATTAGGAAGACAGAATCAGAAAACCTTTGATGAACAAACTATAAAACCATTTTTACATGAACACACAAACTATAATGTCTTTGACTTATCTGACGCCATCATTGAACAGAAAAAAGCAAAAGCTCTAACTATATTAAACCATATACTCTTAGAAAAAGATAAAGCTACCCTTATACTATGGACACTCAAAAGAGAGCTTAGAATAATTTCCCAACTACAAGAAACTAACCCTTCCTATCATCAAAAAGTATTTAGAGAAAATAATATATGGCCGTCCAAACAAAAATATTATTCATCACTAATAAATAGAGTTCATAGCAAAAACATTATCTCAAATCTACAAAAATGCCTTGATACTGACCTTTGTATAAAAGGGGTAAAAAAAGGAAACGTGAAAATAATGCTAAATGAAATAGTTTTTGATTTAATCAAATAGAAAGTTTTAAAATATACTACTCTAATCTAGAGAACAGGCTTATGCGACTCTTTCAAGAGTTGGTTTAATACCTTCGTAACCACTAGCTAAAGCAACTCCATTCTTTGGAATAGAACTTGTTATATTTATATCTATCACTTCTATGATATTTGCTAATTTTTTTATAATCTTCTCTATTTTAATTTCTGTACTATGAACCACTAAATTAAAATGTGAAATTCCTTTATTTGCAGTTTCAAAAACCGTCATTTGCTCTATGTTTACACGGTGACGTGATAATATAGATGAAATTCTCTGTAATACACATAGAGTATTTTCCGTATTTATTGCAATAAAATAAATATTCTCGTTCATAATCTATTACTCCTCTATTCCTAATCTGGTATCACTGATAGAAGCTCCTGCTGGAACCATTGGAAATACATTTTCCTGTTGCTCAACCACTATTTCTAACAAATAAGACTCATCTGAGCTTAACATCTCATCTATCGCATTAGATAAATCTTTTCTTTCAACAACTTTTTGTGCTCCAATATCATAGGCTTCC
This sequence comes from Pseudofrancisella aestuarii, assembly GCF_003574475.2. Taxonomy (NCBI): domain Bacteria; kingdom Pseudomonadati; phylum Pseudomonadota; class Gammaproteobacteria; order Thiotrichales; family Francisellaceae; genus Pseudofrancisella; species Pseudofrancisella aestuarii. The sequence continues at coordinate 236,011 of NZ_QLIS02000003.1, forward strand.
GCTATTTTTATGAAATCTGGAGAACTTATTTTAGTATATGAATATCTCCCATCAAAAAACATTTCTTGCCACTGGCGAACCATTCCAAGAAAACTATTATTTAAAACAACTATTTTAAGATTTATATTTTCTTGCTTAAGCACTGCCAGCTCTTGGATATTCATCTGGAAGCCGCCATCACCAACAACAACTATAACTGTTTTTTTATCTTTAACTCCCATTTTTGCTCCAATAGCTGCAGGAAGAGCAAAGCCCATAGTTCCTAAGCCTCCTGAACTAATATGGGAATTAGTATCCATAAATCTATAATATCTAGCCGCTATCATTTGATGTTGTCCAACATCAGAAACTATAACAGCCTCGCCTTTAGTCTTTTCTGAAAGAAGATTAACCACTTCTGCCATTTTTAACTGACCATCTTTAGGCTTTGTTTCATTCTTTATTATAGCATCAACTTCTTTTTGATACATTTCTGAGAAAAGCTTATGCCAGTCTTCGTGAGAATTTTTGCATACATAAGGAATAAGCGCCAATAAAGCTTCTTTTGCATCCGCATGAATAGGAACTTCAACCACAACGTTTTTATTAATCTCTGAAAGATCTATTTCTATATGTATAATCTTCGCATTTGGTAAATAGTTATTTAAATCGCCAGTAACTCTATCGTCAAATCTCATGCCTACAGCAATAACAACATCAGCTTCATTACATAAAACATTTGCTGCATAATTACCATGCATACCTAGCATACCTTTATATAAAGGATGCTCAACAGGGAAAGAAGACAATCCCAACAAAGTACTAACTACCGGAAGACTTGCTTTCTCTGCTAATGCAAGCATAGCTTCTTCGGCACCAGATAACATAACACCATGTCCAGTTATCAATATTGGTTTTTTTGCATTATTTATAAGCTCTGAAGCTTTCAATACACTGTCCATATTCATAACAGGTTTTCTTGTCCATTTTGAATTAGGAGTGCTTTCTGCTTCTTTATACTCCATCATTCCAACCTGCGCATCTTTTGTGACATCTATAAGAACAGGTCCTGGACGACCACTTTTAGCTATTTCAAAAGCTTTCTTAAATATATAAGGAATTTCATTAGGATCCGTAATTTGATAATTCCATTTAGTAGCTGCAACAGTCATTCCTATAATATCAGCCTCTTGGAAAGCATCAGTTCCTAAAAGAGAGCTAAAAACTTGTCCCGTAATACAAACCACAGGGACTGAATCTATTTGAGCATCCGCTATTCCTGTAATGAGATTTGTAGCACCAGGTCCCGAAGTGGCAATAGCAACACCTACTTTTTCAGTTGCTCTTGCATATCCTACTGCTCCATGAATAGCAGCTTGTTCATGCCTTACTAACACATGGTGTACGGTATCATGTGCATCATGTAAAGCGTCATATGTAGGCATGATTGCTCCACCTGGATAACCAAATACACAATCAACACCTTCTGCTTCTAAGCTTTTTACTATAGCTTGTGAGCCGGTAATTTGCATTTATTATTCACCCTCCACTAAATTAGAGATATTATTATTGATTCTGTACACTTCTTTTCTAGCCTTAGAGATTTTATAGCTCACCAGCCATTATAAAAATTTATAACACTCATTCTGCATTTTGTGTAAATATTTTTATATGAGTTTTAAAGCGTTAATCGTAATAAAAAGAAGCTACTTTTTTCAGCTTTTAAAAAAAGTATATCGTTTAAAATAATAAAATAAAGAAAAAACTATAAATCAAGTAAAATTAGTCTAAATCAGTTACACATCCCTGAGATGCTGAAGAAACTGTCATAATATACTTTTTCAACGTTCCTCTAGTAGCTTTATAAGCAGGAGCTTTCCAGTCAGCTTTACGCTTAGCCAATTCTTCATCTGATAAATCTACATTTATCACATTTTTCGTTGCATCAATTGTGATCTTATCGCCATTCTCAATTAAAGCTATCACACCTCCTTCTTGAGCCTCTGGTGCAATATGACCAACAATAAACCCATGAGAACCTCCGGAAAAACGTCCATCTGTTATCAATGCCACATCTTTCCCAAGGCCCGCTCCCATTATTAGAGAAGTTGGTTTTAACATCTCAGGCATACCAGGACCACCTTTAGGGCCTTCATAACGTATAACTATTACATCACCTTTTTTAACCCGACCTTTTTCTACTGCTTTAACCATATCTTCTTCAGAATCAAAAACATTAGCCATCCCTGTAAATACTTCACCTTCTTTTCCAGTAATTTTAGCTACTGAACCTTCAGGAGCCACGTTACCTTTCAATATTTGTAAATGACTTGTTTTCTTTAATGGATTGCTTAATGGTCTAACGATTTCATTATTTTCAGGCAAATCAGCAACTTCAGCTAAATTTTCAGCCATAGTTTTACCTGTAACAGTCATACAGTCGCCATGAATCATACCTTCTCTTAGAAGCATTTTCATAACTGCTGGAGTTCCACCTATAGCGTGTAAATCTGCCATAACAAATTTTCCACTTGGTTTAAAATCAGCTAACAATGGGGTCTTATTAGCTATTTCTTGAAAGTCATCGATATTTAAATCTACACCTACAGAACTAGCTATAGCTAATAAGTGAAGCACAGCATTAGTAGATCCACCAAGTACTGTAATTACAACCATAGCATTCTCAAATGCTTTTCTAGTCATGATATCTCTTGGTCTTAGATCAAGCTCTAATAAATTCTTAATCACTTCACCAGCTCTATCACATTCTTTAACTTTTGCAGGCGATGTTGCTGGCGTAGATGAACTAAATGGTAAGCTCATACCCATAGCTTCTATAGCACAAGCCATTGTATTTGCCGTATACATACCACCACATGCTCCAGCACCAGGACAAGCCTTTTTAATAGTTTCTACACGTTCAGACTCTGTAATACTACCGGCAAGACATGCTCCATAACTTTGGAAAGCTGTTACTATGTCTATAGGTTGACCACGAAGAACACCCGCCTGAATAGTTCCACCGTATATCACAAAACCAGGACGATTTAGACGGCCCAACGCCATCATACATCCAGGCATATTTTTATCACATCCAGGAATAGAAACCAGGCCATCATACCAATGCGCAGACATTACTGTCTCTATAGAATCCGCAATTAAATCTCTAGATTGAAGAGAGTAACTCATTCCATCTGTACCCATAGATATACCATCACTAACACCTATTGTGTTAAATCTCATACCTTTTAAATTAATTGCCTCTACACTGTTTTTAACAAACTGTGCTAGTTGGTTAAGGTGCATATTACAAGTATTACCCTCATACCAAACACTTGCTATACCTATTTGAGGCTTACTCATATCATTATCAGTCATGCCTGTACCATACAACATAGCCTGAGATGCGCCTTGAGATTTATCTTGTGTAAGAACTTTACTATATTTATTTAAAATTTTATCTTTACTCATTATTTTACCCTTTAATGTTTATGGATATGCAATATTATATGCATCTATAAATGCCTCAACAGAAGCCTGAATAATATCAGGGGATACGGCTTTCCCTATAGTCTTTATGCCAGCCTTATTCAAGCTCATTTCAACATAAACAACTGCGTCAGCACCTTGTCCTCTAATCTTAACTTTATAATCAGTCAATTGATAATCGATACTGCTTGGACACGCCTTACGTAAGGCATTTAACACAGCATCTACTGGACCAACACCTATACTTGAAGCAAAAAATTTCTGCCCATCTATTTTTACAATCACTTCTGCCTTAGATTGCTGATCTTGCTCAACAGCCACTTTAAAAGACTCGACCTCAAGCACATCACTACTTGTTCGATCAACCATTTCTGTAGCATCCTGAATAACGTCCTGCAAATCTGAAATATAAATTGCTTTACCTTTGGCTAAAAATCTTTCAATTTGTTCCCTAACTCTAGTAATGAAACTCTCGTCATAATTTGCTCCAAAAACTTCAGCTAATACTTTCTTAATTTCCTCAATTGTAGGCAACTTATCAAATATAACCTGACTTTGTTCTACAAATATCATCATCTTATTATCAAAGAATTTACTATCATACAGTTTATTAAAATCTGCTTCACTAGGATAAATAATTGGTGGCTGAATTGCTGATTTAAGCACAACGCTAGGATCTTTAAGCCCTTCTCCAGAAAGTACACATACAACTGTTTCACCTTTCCTGATTTCGCCATTTTTATGCTTTTTAAGCAAATGGGCCACTGTTGACGCAGAAGCCACCTCAACGAATAAACCTTCTTTTGTAGATAAAATATATTGAGCTTCTAACATCTTCATATCAGTAACTGAAGATGCTTCACCAGCCGTATTGTAAATAGCATCTATAGCTTTATCTCCATCTATCGGATATGGAACTGCTATTGCTGTTGCTATAGTGTCAGCTCTAGTTAAAGCTTCTACTCTATTTTGATTCTTCTCAAAAGCCCTTACCAAGGTATCTGCACCTGTAGATTGAACACCTGTTAATCTTGGCATTTTATCAATCAATCCAAGCTCATTATATTCAATAAATCCTTTATAATAAGCTGTCATATTAGTTCCACACCCAATTGGAATAATTACCTCATCAGGTACTTGAAAAAGCATTTGATCAACTATTTCAAAAGCTGCTGTCTTCTGTCCTTCCACCCTAAATGCATAATCCCCTGCTAAGAAAAACTTCTTAGATTTAGCTATGTCATAAGCCAGTTTAGCTGCATCATTATAGCTTCCTTTTACCTGAATAATTTTTCCACCAAAAGACATAACCTGCGCCAGCTTTGACATTGAAACACCTTCAGGAACCACAATAAAACAAGGCATTTTTGCTGCTGCTGCATAACAAGCACAAGATGCTGCCATGTTACCAGTTGAAGCAAGTATAATACCTTTTGCCCCCAACTCTTTAGCTATCGTGATATCAACAGCAGATCCTCTATCTTTAAACGATCCTGTTGGATTTTTACCCTCAACTTTAAAATATAGTTCTATACCTAGCTCTTTTCCAATCACCTTACTTTTAATTAGAGGTGTTGCATTTTCTCTTAAAGAAACAAAATTAGCTGGTTCTTTAATTGGCATTAATGACAAGTATTTTGATAAACAAGGAACCGCCTGCGTGAAATAATCTAAATTAATTTTGCTTCTAACTTTTACCATATCCATTTGCACTTCCCACGGAGTACTCTCCCCAGCAAATACGAAGTCATCTGTAGAAACTTTTTCTTTAGTAATAAAATCTATTATTTGATACATATTTAAATTAACCTTTAAGCAATTTTTTAAAATAAGAAAGTTCATAATCGAACTCTAAATACTGCTCATTATAATTAACTGTTGTATGTTCTTAAATAGCTAATTGCTACCAGCCCACATATTTTTTATAAAAACCGTGAAACATTTAGACTAAATCATTATCAATTCATTATTTATGGGATATAATAAAATCCTTTTGATAAAAAAGATTCTTTCTATTATGTTGCTTAAAGAAATTTTGAGATTCACTGATGATAATACTGAAGACAGAAATGAAGCGCCAACGCTTGAAGCTATTGGTATTACACAAGAAGTTCTAAATGGTGTAGATAAGTGGGCCAGATCAAAAACTAATTATGGAAAACCTGCAAGCTATATACCTGAGCTTTTAAAATATGATATAAAAAATACAGCTCTTGCAGTTGGAGATTTACACGGTAATATTTTAACTGCAGGGAACGCCCCAACCTTTAAAGCTAGTATCCAATCTGTTATAAAACCATTTCTGTATGCTTATGCTTTAGAAAAAGGGACTCCTCCTGATGAGATTTCTTCTATTGAGGCTACTTCTTTACAATTTAATATTGATAAAGTATTGCAACCAAATTCTGGAATAACTAGACCTGGCCACCCTCTAAATAATGCTGGAGCAATTTCTTCTGCTGGAGCAATAGAAAATTTCAATGACTTCTTAGAATTTATGAGAGCGCTGACTGGATCACCTGACTTAAATATAATAGAAGATATTTATCTTTCTGAAAGCTCTACTAATTATAATAATCGTGCAATGATGTATCGCTTAGTAGATACTGGTAGATTTAGATCCGCAACTCGTGGCATTAAGGCTTTAGATAACTATACTAAAGCTTGCTCTATTGGACTGAATGTTTCTGAATTACTTCAAGCATCCCTTGTTTTTGCAAGCGGAGGTGTAAAGAATGGAAAAAGACTTATAAGCCAAAATAATGTTGTTCGCGCTATTAATGTTATGAACTCTTTTGGTTTATATGAAAATACAGGAGCACTATCATTACTAGCCTCTGGAACAAGAGCCTTGTCATGTAAAAGTGGCGTGGGTGGATTCATTATTAACATAGATCCATTTAGGGGGGCAAGTTGCTCATACAATCCTTTATTAGATGTTTCAGGAAATAGTGTTTACGGAAAATTAACTCTTGTTATCTTAAACCATCTACTATCATCAGCTCATGCTATGAGGCTAGATGATCAAGAAACTCTTAGACTACTTTCTTGTGAGTATGAAGTCTCTATTGAAAACAAATATTTCTGCTATGGCTACAAATCTGAAAAAATAGACATTGATAACTCATTATAACTCTTCTTATTGATTTTAACTATTTAGTTGTATATCTTTGCTTGAGATAGCAGAAAGAAATATCTTATGGATTATAGATGAACAACAAATTAGCAATAGCTCTTGAAAAATTTATATTTGGCATTCGTTGGTTACAAGCACCTATTTATATACTACTATCTTTCATTCTTATAGCTTTTATCTATGAGATATTTAACGAATTAAAACATCTATTCATGTCTCTATCTTCATTTAATGAAGAAAAGTTAATAATCCTGACTCTAACCCTGTGTGATGCTGTTCTTGTGGCAAACTTAGTAGTCATAGTAATAATTAGTGGATATGAGAATTTTGTTTCTAAAATAAATATGAGAAAACAAAATGGTCAACCCTTATGGATTAAGAAACTATCTCCAAATGCTGTTAAAATAAAGATTGCAGGATCTATAATTGCTATCTCATCAATATCTTTATTAAAGAAGTTTTTAGAAATATCTCAAACGACAGATAGAGAACTTTTATGGGGAACAGTAATTCATATTATTTTTGTATTATCTGCCCTATTAATAGCTATCACATCTTATATAGAAGGTAAGTCTCACAAGCCTAGTTATGATGAGGATTAAAAATACTAGGCTAAATAAAAAAATACTTATCTTTAACATTCTCCTTCAGCAACATCACAAGAGAAAATCTCTTCAGAATTTTTAGGATCTCTTAATTCAATTTTTGCTGATTCAAAATTAAAAACCATTTAACTTAAGGTAGATTTTCTTCATAAAACTCTTTTAAAGAAAGAAAAGCTAACATAACTATTAAACCATAAAGCAATATAAATGGCCCAAAAACTCCAAAAACCATACACCAAATTAAAAAAGTAAGAAAACATCCACATCCCCCACCTCCAATAACAACGAAAAGCAATGAGCCTAACGTAACTAAAAAATCACGAACTCCATGAATTAATAAAAAAGGCAAAGGCCATAGAGCTGTTAAAAGTAAGAAAGACCATGCGATTACAAATTTAAATCTATATTTAACATTCCCGCTAAACATTTTAAGTTTAATCACTCAGGCTTCATATGAGGAAATAGAATAACGTCTCTTATCGATTGAGAATTTGTCAAATACATCACAAGCCTATCAATACCTATGCCTTGTCCCGCTGTTGGAGGCATCCCATATTCTAAAGCTCTTATATAATCTTTATCATATGGCATAGCTTCGTCATCACCAGAGGCTGCTGCTTCTACTTGTTTTCTAAATCTAGTTGCTTGATCTTCTGCATCATTAAGCTCTGAGAAGCCATTAGCAATTTCACGTGCACCAATAAAGAATTCAAATCTATCTGTAAACTCTGGATTACCATCGCTTCTTCTCGCTAATGGTGAAACAACAGCTGGATAGTCTGTAATAAATGTAGGTTGAATTAACTTAGTCTCAACAGTTTCTTCAAATATCTCATTAATTAAATGACCTAATTCATGAAATGGTTCAACCTTAATATTTAACCTTTCAGCAATAGCTTTTGTTTTATCAAAACTTGCTAAATCATCTTTTGAAATATCCGCATTATGCTTAACTATAGAGTCAACCATAGAGATTCTTTCATACGGTGCCGCGAAGTTTACTTTAAACTCCCCATACTCTAGTTCTGTAGTACCCGCTATTTCTTGTACCAATTTAGGTAACATATCTTCTGTCAAATCCATTAAATCATTATAGTCAGCATAAGCCATATAGAATTCAAGCATTGTAAATTCAGGATTATGACGAGATGAAACCCCTTCATTTCTAAAATTACGATTTATTTCATATACTCTTTCAAAACCACCAACAACTAGTCTTTTTAAATAAAGTTCTGGAGCTATTCTCAAATATAATGGCATGTCTAAAGCATTATGATGTGTTTTGAAAGGCTTCGCAGCTGCACCACCTTGTAAAACGTGCATCATTGGTGTTTCAACTTCCATAAACTTATGATCATCAAAATATCTACGAATAAAACTCACCACTTTTGAACGAACTTTAAAAACTTCACGCGATTTTTCATTAGTAATAAGATCAACATATCTTTGACGATATCTCATCTCTTGATCCGCAAGCCCATGAAACTTGTCAGGCAATGGCCTTATAGCCTTTGTTAGTATTTCAAAATGATCTGCATGGACAGAAAGCTCACCAGTATTCGTTTTAAATACTTTCCCTGAAACTGCTACTATATCACCCAAGTCACATAAGTTTTTGAAAGTATCATACTGCCCTTCAGGTAAGTCATCTTTTTTTAGATAAATCTGTACTCTTCCAGACATATCCTGAAGTGTAAAGAAAGAAGCTTTACCCATCACTCTTCTTAAAACAACCCTACCTGATACTTTATAAGTTTTTTTATCTTCCGCTTCTTCTAACTCTTGCTTTGTTTTCTCTGCATATCGAGCTTGTAGACACGCTGCAACCACATCCCTTTTAAACTTATTCGGATGGCTTATACCATTGTTCTGTCCAGCTAGTGTTTGTAGCTTTTCTTTTCTTAAAGCTATTTGTGAATTCTCTTGCATCTCTTCTATATGCTTTCTTACAAATTCAGGTATTCTCTCATGAATATCTAAACTATGCTCATGCAAATCTTTTTCAGCTAAAGTTTTTTCAACCTGCTCTCTTACTTTACCTCTCACAGCATCTTTTATGACTATATCATTAGCCTCTAAATATTCTTTTATTGATGCTTTAATTAAATCTTTTAATTTACTACTCATTCAATACACCTTTATAAACCACTTTTTAAACTTGCTTCTATAAATCTATCTAAATCACCATCAAGCACTGCTTGTGTATTTGTATTTTCAACACCTGTTCTTAAATCCTTAATACGAGACTGATCTAAAACATAAGAACGAATCTGACTTCCCCAGCCTATGTCAGATTTTGACTGTTCTAAAGCATTTTTCTCTGCATTCCTTTTTTGCAACTCAAGTTCATACAATTTAGATTTCAACTGTTTCATTGCTTGATCTTTATTTTTATGCTGAGACCTATCTGCTTGACATTGTACCACCACGTTTGTTGGAATATGTGTAATCCTAACAGCAGAATCTGTACGGTTAACATGCTGTCCACCTGCTCCAGATGCTCTATAAGTATCAATCCTTAAATCAGCTGGATTAATCTCTATATCAATATCATCATCAACTTCTGGAGAAATAAAAACAGATGCAAATGATGTATGTCTTTTATTATTTGAATCAAAAGGAGATTTCCTAACTAGTCTATGGATTCCTGTCTCTGTTCTAAGCCAACCATAAGCATATTCTCCCTCAATCTTTAAAGTACAACCTTTAATACCTGCCACATCTCCATCAGAAACATCATCAACTATTACTTTAAAGCCATGATCATCTGCCCAACGCATATACATTCTCATGATCATCTGCGCCCAATCTTGCGCTTCTGTACCACCAGAACCTGATTGAATATCTAAATATGCATTATTGGCATCCATTTCACCAGAAAACATTCTTCTAAACTCTAGCTTTTCGATATCCGTTGTAACTTGCTTAATATCTTTTATGACTTCTTCTAAGAAGCTTTCATCTTCTTCTGCCAATTCTAAAAGCTCAGATAAAGTTTCTAGACTTCCTATAATTTGCTCACAGTTTATAACGATATTTTCTAGCTCAACCTTCTGCTTTCCAAGATTTTGAGCATATTCAGGATCATCCCATATAGCGCCATCTTCGAGCTCCATTAGAACTTCTGTTAGTTTTTCTTTCTTTGCATCATAGTCAAAGATAACCTCGTAAAGATTCAATACGAGCCATTAGATCTTTTAATTGAGATTTATAGTTTATAGTTTCCATTTATATATTCTTATAAAAATTTGTTTCTAGATTTTAACTTTTTAGCCTTTGCAATACAATAATATTAAAGCTGCTATAGTATAAAAGGCTATAAATAAATTCTTATTCTTTTAGAATATCTTTGCTATCATTGTTAATAAGTTTTTTATTATTTTTAATTTTCACAAGCCAATATGTCATACCAAGCTTTAGCGAGAAAATATAGACCTAAATCATTTGCAGAAGTATGTGGCCAACAGCATGCTCTAAACAGTTTAGTCCATGCTTTAGAAACACAAAAAGTTCATCACGCATATCTTTTTACTGGCACAAGAGGTGTTGGAAAAACAACATTAGGTAGACTATTAGCTAAATGTCTAAATTGCCAATCTGGAGTAACTGCAGATCCATGTAATGTTTGTGAAAGTTGTACAGCCATAAACAATGGGACATTTATAGATCTTATTGAGATTGATGCTGCATCTAGAACAGGCGTCGAAGAAACTAAAGAGATTTTAGACAATATCCAATATATGCCATCTCAAGGTAGATATAAGGTTTATCTAATAGATGAAGTACATATGCTATCTAAACAGAGCTTTAATGCTTTGCTAAAAACCTTAGAAGAGCCGCCTGAATACGTGAAGTTTATTCTTGCCACTACTGATTATCACAAAATACCAGTAACCATACTTTCTCGATGCATACAGTTGCATCTAAAACATATTTCACAAGAAGATATTAAAGCTCAGCTTAAAGAAATACTTCAAAAAGAAAGCATTGATTCAGATGAACAATCTCTAGAATATATCGCATACCATGCAAAAGGTAGCTTAAGAGACGCTTTAAGCATCCTAGATCAAGCGATTAGTTTCTGCAATGGTACTCTTCATCAAGCTAAAATCAGAGAGATGCTAGGCATTGTCGATAATGAAGAGATATATAGCATTATTTATTCAATAATAAATAATGACCCTCAAGGCATATTACCAGCTATTAAAAACTTATCATTAACAGAAAGTAATGCTGAAGCTATTTTAGATAGAATCTCTGAAATCTGGTTTAGCTGCTGTCTTTATCATTTCACGAATAGCCTAGATACAACCAATGATGTAAGCTTAGAGGTTATTAAAGATATATTAGGCAAAGTTTCAGTTGAAGAGGTTCATCTACTATATCAACTAACAATTTCCTCTAAAGAGGACATCCATTTAGCACCAAATTTTGAAACTGGTGTAACAATGGCTTTACTCCGCTTGATAGCTTTTCAAAAAAAAAACTTAACTGAGAGTGAAACTACCAATATTCTAAAAAAAACAATCGTTGAGCCAAATATTCAACAACAAATAAATCCTCCCTCTGAAAAAGTTAACTCTCCAAAACACCAAAAAACTTCTGGGCAAAATAATGAAAATCATTCAGATATAAATAATGATCAAAAGTGGTTTTCTATTTTAAATAAAATTAAGCTAAAAGGCTTTACAAAAACTTTTGCATTTAATACACACCTAATAAGCTTAGATAAAGAAGAAATAAGAATAAGTCTAAATGAAGATGCTAAAAAAATTCTTGAGCTTAATCCAAACAGTTTAGAGAAGTTACAAGAATCTATTAGAACTCACTCAGAAAATGAAAATATAAAAATCATAATGGATAACCATTCTCAAAACTCTAAGAATGCAAAAAGAACGCCCTCTGAAATAAAGAGGGAAAATGCTGTAAATAAAGTATTTAACGATACAAATGTAAAAATAATTAAAGAAACTTTGGATTTAGAAATTCAAGATCAAAATATTGTATTAACTAACTAATATATTCCCACGCGCTTTTATCAGCAAAAACAGCATGTAGAAGTCTATTATTCAAAGTATGTCCTGATTTATAACAATTAAAATGTCCTAAGATGTAACCGCCAACATAAAAGTCACCTATAGCATCTAGAAGTTTATGCCTTACGAATTCATCTTCATAACGAAGGCCTCCTTCATTCAACACACCCTCATTAGTAATACCAACAGCATTATCTAATGATGCTCCTTTAGCCAAGTTATTTTGATGCAAATATGCAAGTTGCTCATAAAATCCAAATGTTCTAGCTTTTGAAACCATCTCTATATAAGCATCCAAATTATGCTCAAATACAATATGATCATTAGTTGCAGCTATTACTGGATGATCCCATTTAATTTTAAATTCATACTTAAGAGTATCACTTGGTAAAACTTCTGCGAACTTCTCTTCATGCTCAACTTTTACAGGTTTTAAAATTCTAATGCCTTTTCTTTTACTATCCTGCTCAATCACTCCAGCCTTACTTAAAAGCTGAGTAAACTCATAAGAACTACCATCCATAACTGGTAGCTCCGGAGCATTAACTTCAATCAAGACGTTATCAATCTCATACATCGCGAAAGCAGACATAAGATGCTCAATAGTTGAAACAGAAAGCTTTTCATTTCCATCTTTAGTAAGCAAAGTACACATGATAGCTTCTTTTATGTTAGAAATACCAACTTTTATATCAACACTAGGAGTTAAATCTACTCTACGGAAAACTATTCCATGATCAACACTCGCTGGAATAACGGTCATAGATACATCAACACCCGAATGTAGACCTATACCTGTAACTTTAAAAGATTTTGAAATTGTTTTTTGATGCATACTCTCCCCTTTCTTCTGCAAAAGAAATTATCTTCTTCTTAAGAAACTTGGAATATCTGCTTGACTAGTTTCTTTAGTCGATTCTTGTGAGTTATTTGAAGCTACTTCTGTTTCTTTTCTTAAGAAAGATGGTGCAGATGAACTAGAAGATTCTCTAGCTGAAGAACTTTTCTCTAAACCAAAACCTTTCTTAGAAGCTACTTTTTCTATACCAGTAACAACCACAGTAACTTTCATAGTATCTGTTACATCAGGATCAATAACTGTACCAGCTATAACTATAGCATCATCAGAAATAAATGATCTAATAACTTCACCAACTTCTTCAAACTCACCAATAGACATATCCATACCAGCAGTAATATTAACTATAACACCTTTAGCGCCATCTAAATTAACATCTTCAAGTAATGGGCTTGATATAGCAGCCTCAGCAGCCTCTCTAGCTCTATTTTCTCCAGAAGCTTCGCCCATACCCATCATTGCTATACCCATATTAGTCATTACAGCTCTGACATCAGCGAAGTCGACGTTTATTAAACCAGGCTTCGTTATAAGCTCAGAAACCCCTTTAACAGCATTTCCTAATACATCATTAGTTGCTTTGAATGCATCTAAAAGGCTAGCTCCTTTACCAAGTACACTTAATAACTTCTCATTTGGAACAGTTATTATTGAGTCAACATGCTTAGTTAATTCCTCTATACCAAAATCTGCTGCTTTCATTCTTCTTGGTCCTTCAAATGGAAAAGGCTTTGTAACAACAGCTATAGTAAGAATACCCATTTCTCTAGCAACCTCTGCAACGATTGGAGCTCCGCCAGTACCAGTACCACCCCCCATACCAGCAGTAATAAATACCATATCAGCACCACTTAAAAGTTGTTCAATTTTACTTCTATCTTCTGTAGCAGCTCTCTTACCTATTTCAGGGTTTGCACCAGCACCAAGACCTTTTGTAAGATTAGTACCAATTTGTAGAACATTTTCCACTTTAGATCTAGATAATGCTTGACCATCAGTATTCATTACGTAAAACTCAACACCCTCAACCTCTTCACACATGTGCTGCACAGCGTTACCACCGCCACCACCAACGCCAACAACTTTTATAACAGCATTCGACACCATTGAGTCATTAAAATCAAACATTCTTCAATCTCCTTTTATTACCTTTATAAATTAATTCTTAAAAATTATTGGAAAACCAACCTTTAACAGAAGATACCAAACCTTTTTTATCAAGCTTACTCTCATCTTCTGTTACATCAACTTCTTTACTGCTACTTACAGATGATGGAGAATCTACACTATTTATTGCCGCGTATTTTAAAAGTCCCACAACAGTTGAGTAAGAAGGATTATGAACCACTTCATTAGCCCCTAACACATCAATAGGACCCCCTACTCTTACTGGAAGCCTAAACATTTCCTCCCCCAATCTAGCCAAACCTTTTAATTTTGATCCTCCTCCTGTAAAAACTATACCTGAAGATAATATTTCTAAAAGTCTGTTTTCATCTAGCTTAGAATAAAGCATCTCAAAAGCCTCTTCCATTCTTGCTTCAATTACTAGAGAGAGATCTTGTACAGATATTCTCTTTTTTGCATTACCTAGAGCATTAGGAATATCTATTTTTTCATCCGGATTTTTCAAATGCTTGCTTGTAGCATACCCATACTGCAACTTAAGACTCTCAGCAGCATCAACAGGAAGCCTAAACACTTTAGAAATATCTGAAGAAATACTATTTCCACCAACCTTTAATGTATCAGTGAAACAAATGCTTCCTTCAGAAAAAACAGTAACACTAGTTGAGTCTGCTCCTATATTAACTAAACACACACCCATATCTTTTTCATCTGATGTAAGCACAGAGCTACTACTAGATAAGTGTTCAGCAACAATATCAGAAATCTCAAAGCCACAACCGACAATACTTTTTCTTATGTTTTGCAATAATCTTGATGATACAACGATTATATGCACATTTGACTCTAATCTTACAGCAAACATTCCTATTGGCTCTGTAACTCCAGGCTGCCCATCAACAACATAGTCTCTCTGCAAAACATGCAACATTTCGGTATCAGCTGACATAGGAACAGCTTTTGCTGTTTTAATTGCCATTGCTAAATCTGTCATAGAAACTTCACCGCCCTCAACAGCAGCTAACCCGTAAGAATTAAAACCAGCAACATTGGGTGCACTCACACCTAAAGTTACTCTATTAATATCAACTCCTGCTATATCTCTAGCCTCATCTAAAGCTGCATTTATAGCTTCCATTGCCATTTCTAGATTTATAATAGCGCCTTGTTTAACACCTTTCGATCTCTTCTGACTTACGCCAAGTATTTTTATCGTTCCTTGTTCAACCAATTGACCAATAGCAACTGTAATTTTTGAAGAACCTAAATCAAGCGCACAGAAATTACCACTTTCAAAAGCCATACAATACCCACTATCCTAACCATTAATGGCAAAGTTAATATAATCTAGTATACAATTATAAAGGTTTAGCTAAAAAAAACCAATTGCTTTACATAATAAAATAATATATCTAATATTTCACAACAAAGCCATTATCATATCGCATATCAAAATATTTTACATTCTCATAATTTTTAACTTGCTTATAAAATTTGAAAAATTTCTCAAATCTTTTAATAAGATCTTTTGAACCAAGCTTTACATAGAAACCATCAGACAACTTCACTGAAAATAAGTTTCCCTCATAATCCATATCAATTATTTCAACATTGTTTTTCTGAGCAATTCTTTCCAGATCTAAATATTCGCCGTATATATAATCTTTATTCTTATCTGGACCATTGATGCGAGGTAAATATTTATCATAATTAAAGACAGCTGGAGAAATAATAGTCATATCATCTAAAAGAACTTTTTTTTCGCCCCAATATGCAATAGGCTCTCTTTCATAAATATAAACAACTAATGTTGATGGCCATATTTTCTTCACCAAAGTATAATCAGTTCCTTGAAGGTCGGAAATATAATACTCCAAAGACTCAGCATTGAAATTAAGCCAACCTTTGTTACTTGATTCTAAAATCTTATCTATCAAATCTTGTTTAGATATATAAAAAAGCTGATCATTTGAGACAACATCAACTTTAGATATATTCTCATCAATTCTCGTAGCAAAAAATAAAATTATTAATAGAATAGCTACACAAATCAAAAATAAAACAAATCTTTTTACAATCTTTATCATTTAGCTTGTTCTACAACCTTTCTAACTAAATCATTAAAGCTATAACCCAGAGCCTTAGCTGATTTTGGCGATAAGCTATGCTCCGTCATACCTGGAGAAGTATTTATCTCTATCAAATAAAATTTACCATCCGAATAAATAAAATCGACTCTTGCATGTCCTTTACAACTCAGGACATCATACGCTCTTTTCGCCAACTCTCTTATCTCTAACTCTTTATCATCTGGCAGCCCACTTGGACTATGATATATGGATTGGCCACCATATTTCGACTCATAATCATAGAACTCATTTTTAGGTTCTATCCAAACAGATGAAAAAACCTCGTCATTTAGAACAGCTACAGTCATTTCCTTCCCAGTAACCCATTCCTCTATCATCACCTCACCATATTGAGCAGCTTCTTTATAGGCTGACTCAAGCTCCATCTCAAGATTCACCTTCGTAATCCCAATACTCGACCCCGTACTAGTAGGCTTTATCACAACTGGAAACTTAAGTTCTTTAGCTTCTTTTAGACTCTCTGTAAGAAGCTTTGCTTTGGGAGTAAGGAGACCATTTCTCTCCCACACTTCTTTACTTAGCATTTTATCCATAGTAATCACACTTGCTCGAATATCAGATGCAGTATGCTTAATTTTTAATATCTCTAATAGTGACTGAACACGTCCATTTTCACCATCTTCACCATGTAATGCTATATAACAAATATCAGGAGAAATTCTTAAAATCTCCTCAACAAGTTCTCTAGATGAGGCATCAACTCCGCAAACATCAAAACCTTCCTGTTGCAGAGCTGTCAACACCGCCCCGCCCGATTTCAAAGAAACTTCTCTTTCTGGAGAGTCTCCCCCATATAAAACAACAATTTTTTCTTTTTTCATATGCTTATTTACTTCTTCTTTCTAAAAAAAAATCTTTCAAAAGGTTTTTACATTCTTTTTGCATCAATCCCGATCTAACACTTAAGTTATGATTCAAATCCTTATCTTCATAGTATTTTTTACGAGAAAAAACTCCAACCCTACTATCAGGTGTTGCATAAATTAGCTCCTGCACTCTAGCCTGAACTAAAACACCCAAACACATTATACACGGCTCTAATGTTACATACAATTTTGTATCATTTAAACGATAATTATTTAGTTTTTCAGCTCCCATTCTTATAGCGAGCACCTCAGCATGTGCCGATGGATCATTATTTGTTATAGTACAATTATGAGCTTTCCCAATTATCTTTCCATCCTTCACCAAAACCGCCCCTATTGGAATTTCGTTTTTTTCCTTAGCCCGTAGTGATTGACTATAAGCCTCTCTCATAAAAAAAATATCAGATTCATTAAAAAGCATCAAAAATATATAACTAAATAATTTTTTACTTGAAGTCCCACCATATCATAAGTTAATATTAAAGACTACAATTTTGTCTGCCACTATTTTTTTAATAACCAGTGGATAGTGTCAGATTATTGTTTAACCAACCACACTGGAAAATGGAAACACACATATGTCAGAAAATTTCAAAGAACTATTTGAACAGTCTTTAAAACAAACAGAAATGAGAGTAGGTAAAATAATCGAAGCTACTGTTGTTAGCATAGATAAAGATTTCACTATGATTGATGCTGGATTGAAATCAGAATCTTTCATCCCTACTGATTCATTAAAAAATAACGACGGAGAATTAGAAGTTTCTGTTGGCGATAAAATAAATGTTGTTTTAGATGCTTTAGATAATAGTCATGGTGAAACTAGACTTTCTAGAGACAAAGCTAAGAAAATTGAGCTTTGGCAAAATATTGAGCAAGCTTTTGAAAATAACCAAACTGTACTTGGTAGAATCACTAATCATGTTAGAGGTGGTTATACTATGGAAGTGCAAGGTTTAAGAGCTTTCTTACCAGGATCCTTAGTTGATGTAAGACCGATTAAAGATGTTGCTCATCTAGAAGATAAAGATATAGAGCTTAAAGTAGTTAAAATAGATACTAAGAGAAACAACATAGTAGTATCAAGAAAAGCTGTTATTGAAGAAAATAACTCTGGTGATAAAGATGCTCTTCTTGAAAAAATCTCTGAAGGAAGCGTTGTTAAAGGTATTGTTAAAAACATTACTGACTTCGGTGCTTTCGTTGATCTTGGTGGTGTAGATGGTTTATTACACATCACAGATATTTCTTGGAGCAGAATTAGCCATCCAACAGATGTTCTTTCTATTGGTGAAGAAATTGATGTTAAAGTGATTAAATTCGACAAAGAGAAGCAAAGAATATCTCTAGGCATAAAACAGTTAGGTGAAGATCCTTGGTTAAATATCGCTAGAGAACTACCTGTTGGCACTAAATTAATGGGCACAGTTACTAACATCACTGATTATGGATGTTTCGTAAAACTTAAAGAAGGAATTGAAGGCTTAGTTCATACATCTGAAATGGATTGGACAAATAAGAACGTTAATCCTCATAAAGCTGTAAGCATTGGTCAAGAGCTTGAAGTTATAGTTCTTGAGCTAGATGCAGACAACCATAGAATATCTTTAGGTATAAAACAATGTAGAGCAAACCCTTGGAATGAGTTTGAAACTAATTTCCAAGTTGGTGACAAAGTTCATGGTAAAATCAGATCCATTACTGAATTCGGTGTATTCATTGGTCTTGATGGTGGCATTGACGGTCTAGTTCACATATCTGATGTTGCTTGGGATAATCCTGCAAAAGCAATTAAAGAGCTTAAAAAAGGTGATGATGTTGAAGCTGTGCTTGTTTCTGTTAATACTGACCTAGAAAGAATAGCTCTTAGCATGAAACAATTATCTGAAGATCCTTTCAGACAATTTGCAGAAGCTAATCCTAAAGGATCTTTAGTTAAAGGTAAAATTATTAAAGTTCAAGAAAATGGCGCTGTTGTTTTACTTGATGAAACTAATAATATTGATGGATTTATTAGAATATCTGAAATTTCTGTCAACCATACTAAAGATGCGAGAGATGAGCTAAGCGAAGGTCAAGAAATTGAAACTCGTATAGTAAATATAGACCCTAAAAAGAGAAGTATCGCTTTATCTATAAAAGCGATAGAAGAAGGTGAAGTTGCTAAAGCTAAATCTAACTATAAAGTTGAGCAAATGACTCCTACAACTCTTGGCGATCTAATCAAAGAACAACTAAGTAAAAAATAATTTTAGTTAATTATTAAACTTCTATCTATTAATAAGCCCATAAGTCAAAAGACCTATGGGCTTTTTTATTCTTAAAAATAAAGTAGAATATCAACCATTTACACATATTTATATTTTATATTGTGCTTACATCTAAAATTTCTGAAATAATAAAAGACTTGAAAAAAAACAATATAGTAGCTATTCCAACAGATACTATTTATGGCTTTAGTTGTTTAATAAATGAATCAGCAATCAGATCTATTCTTTCTCTAAAAAAAAGAGATCCAAGCAAAGGTCTTATAATCATATCATCAAACCCAAAACATTTAGCAAATTTTATTAAACTTGAAATATTATCAAAAGCACAGCTTGACAAAATATTCTCTGAAACTTTAGAACCTACTACTTGGATAGTCCCAGCTAAAGATGAGGCAACATGGATAGCCGGAGGAAAGGACACCATTGCTATTAGACTTACAAATAACGAGATTATAAAAGAAATAACATCTAATTTAAATCAAGCAATAATCTCAACTAGTGCAAACTTATCTGGTGATGAAAGCCTACCTACTGCATCTATGATAAATGACATCTTTCCAAACATAAAAACATTAGAAGCAACTAAAAATACAAATACTAAACCATCAAAAATTATAGATGTAATAAAAGGTATACAAATACGATAATTTTTCAACTAGAATAAAATTGATAAAAATATAAAAATGTAATAGCATATCAGTGTGTAATAAAATTCCCGAGACTTTTGTAAAAGGAAAAAAATGAAGAAATCAAAAGAAATAGATCATAAAGATATTCAAGATAAGCTTTGGAGCCATGATGATGAAACCAACTTATCGAATGAACAGTATAATACTCTACTTATAGAACAATATAGGATGTATGTCGAGTCTGCTGACAGAACCAGCTTTAGAAGAATCGTTATCAATTTGTTCTTCCTAGTAACGAACCTTTTTATTGTTGGAATAGTTGCTCTTGCTGTAAGCAATAATATGAATATTAACAACCCACCATCTCCAACTTTAATTGCTATACCTTTCTTTGCTGGCATAGTTTTCTGTTATGCATGGTGGAAAATCGTGAGATTTTTTAGACATCATGTACAGATAAAAAACACTATTGTGCCTTCCATAGAGAGAAGGCTTCCTTCTAAAGCTTGGTTAACTGAAGAATATATTGCAAATCAAAAAGGCTCATTCAAACCTATCAGAATACTTGAAATATACATGCCTTTCATTTTTGTTGGCATCTATACAGCTTTCTTCATATTCATCCAAGTCTCTTGGTTAAAAGTCTCTTAAATAATTTTTTCTCATTTATATTGCCTGAATAGCCGTTATAGCTATTGTGTACGTAATATCATCTACAGTTGCTCCTCTAGATAAATCATTTACTGGTTTATTTATACCTTGAAGAACTGGTCCAATACTTAAAACATTAGCACTTCTCTGAACGGCTTTATAAACAGTATTACCAGTATTTAAATCAGGAAATATTAAAACTGTTGCTTTACCTGCCACAGGACTACCTGGAGCTTTTTTCTTCGCTACACTCTCTATCATTGCAGCATCATATTGCAATGGTCCATCAACTAGTAACTCTGGCTGTCTATTTTTCAGCATTTCAGTTGCCTTGCGAACTTTTTCCACTTGCTCTCCAGAGCCTGATGTTCCTGTACTATAGCTTATCATTGCGACTCTTGGCTCAATACTAAACTTTTGAGCAGATTCTGCACTTTGTATAGCAATTTCAACAAGCTGTTCTGCTGTAGGATCTTGGTTAACAGCACAATCAGCAAAAACAATGACCTCTTCTGGCATACACATAAAGAACACAGATGAAACCAGCGAAATTCCAGGTTTTGTTTTAACTAACTGCAACGCAGGCCTTAAAACATCTGCTGTTGTATGCTCAGCACCAGAAACAAGACCATCAACCTCTCCAAGATAAAGCATAATTGTTGCTAAAATTATTGGATTTTTTATCGCATCTTTAGCAATATTTTCAGATAGTCCCTTATGCTTTCTTAAATCTAGTAGAGTTTTTAAATATCTTTTTTCTGAAGCCTCATCTATTTCTATTACTGTTATACCTTCTGGCAAAGAAAAACCATTTAGCTGAGCAACCTCATTAATTTTAGTTTTATCGCCAATAAGCACGCAATCTGCTATACCTTGTTCATAACAGTTTTTAACTGCCTGCAAAGTTCTTGGCTCATAACTTTCTGGCAATACTATTCTTTTCTTAGCTTTTTGAGCCATTTTCAACAAATGATACCTAAATGCTGGTGGTGACATGATTCTATTTTTTGCTATAGAATCTTTCGTTATTTCTTTTAATATCTCTTTAATATTAACATTTGCTATTATTGAATCTTTAACTCTCTGGATCCTTTCAAAATCATCTTTAGGAATACCCATAAAATCTAATTCTGTTATTTTAACAATAGTACTAGTACTTCTATTTTCTGTAGTAAGTATAGCTAATCCACTCTTCTCAGCAATTTCCAGACATAGCCTTTTAACATCATCATTAAGTCGCTTTCCTACAGTTAATACTATCCCTGCTATTTTCATACCTTTATGAGCAGCTAAACAAACTGCCATCAATATATCAGATCTATCAGCAGAAGTTATAACCATTGTATTTGGTTCCAAATCTTCTATAAAATTCTCTATGTTTCGAGAACACATAGTCACTCTATGGACTCTTGTATCTAAGGTTACATCTGTAATAAGCTCTAACTTTAATCTGTTTTTGATATCCAATATCCTAGGATAAGTTTTCTCTTTTGACCAATCAACACAACCAAGAAATCTTATCCCATCTGGTTTTGAAAATATTGGTAACCTACTTACTTCTTCGGAACTTATTTTTACTGTCCCGCTTGACTCTCTAGCCTCTTCATCAGTCAAACTAAAACCTATATGTCCATCCTCATCATAAGGAGCATTTACCTTAGTTATAATAGCTCCTAGCACTTCTATTTTTTTAGGTAAAGTCCTATATTTATATTCCATTTCATCGTTAATATCTTGTAGAGTCTTGTTGCCATGATAAGATGAAATTATTACTTTTGCTGATAATGCCTTAATCAACTCTCTATTTAACTCAAATAAACTACCATTTAAAGAATATAGTTTATGTGTGTAGTCAGTTTGTCTAAATAATCCACATACTATTGCAAAATCATATCCTTGAGCTTTCTTATAAAATTTTTGTAAGACTAATTCAACATAATCTTTAACTCTATCATTTAATAAATATTTCTCTATCTCTTCAATCGTCATATCCATATCAAAAACAGGATGAAAAGTTTTTATTTTTAGACCTTTTTGCTGAAGTGCATAAGCAATACTGCTTGCCAACATTCTTAAGCCTGTGAATTTAGATGATGGTAAAATAAAAATTGGTGTATTCATATTATTAAGATTCCAAATTTTTTAAGAACTAAACTATTAAACTAATTGCAATGTATCTTTTGCTATCATCAACTCCTCATTAGTTGGCACAACCATTATTTTATGGCTTTTATCACTATTTATATAAACCTGATCCTTGGTATCATTTTTAGCAGAGTCTATCTCAAATCCAATATTAGATAGTTTATTAACTATGCTCTTTCTAATTGTATTAGCGTTTTCACCTATACCACCTGTAAAGACTAATGCATCTAAAGTATCAAAATAAATCATATAGCTTGCCACAAACTTGGCTACTCTTTGAGAAAACATTTCAATAGCAAGGCTAGCATCCGCATGCCCATTTGCTGCTAACTCACGAATCTCTCTCATATCATTATGGCCACATATACCTAGTAAACCACTCTCTTTATTTAAAACACTAGAAATTTTCTCAACATTCCAGCCAAGATTTTTTGCTAAGAAGCTAAATATTCCAGCATCTATTGAACCCGAACGAGTTCCCATTATAAGACCATCTAGAGGAGTAAATCCCATACTAGTATCTACACTTTTTCCATCAACAATAGCAGATAAACTACAGCCATTGCCTAGATGAGCAACTATAAAATTTCCTTTTTCTTTATTTAAGAGTTTTGCTGCTTGTTTAGAAACATAACTATGTGAAGTACCATGAAAACCATATTTTCTTATATGGTACTTATCAGTTAATTCTCTGGGAATGGCATACTCTGCAACATATTTCTCTATAGTTTGATGAAATGCCGTATCAAATACAGCAACTTGAGGTAGTTTTGGAAAAATTTTCCTACAATACTCTATACCATCTACATTTGCTGGATTATGTAACGGTGCGAGAGGAATACATTTCTTAATTTTTTCAACAACATCTTCAGTAATTAGCACAGAACTATCAAAATATTGTCCACCATGCACAACTCTATGACCAACAGCTGAAATAGCCTCTAGATGGCCATTATCCTGCATGTAAGTTTTTATTTGTGAGAAAACATCCTCATATTTTCCATTCTCTATAGCAATTTCTATTTTTCTATCTGCTTTAAAGCTAACTTTACAGTTTCTTTGAGAAATATTTTCGGCCAACCCACTAAAAGCTGTCTGATTTTCCAGAGGATTTATAAGAGCAAATTTAACTGAAGAACTACCACAATTTAATACTAACACATTACTCATGTGCGATTCCTTTAAGAATATTTTCTATCTAATAAAGTATTATACTAGAATGGGATATCGTCATCAAAATTAGTAGAGTTTATTTCTGCAAAATCCGGTACATTATTTTGCTGAGGACGCTGCTGGTTAAAATTCTTATTTTGCGCTGGCTGATGATTACTTTGAAAGCCAGAATCACTACCAGATGCATTACCGCCACCAACAAATTGGAAATTACTAGCAACAACTTCCGTTGTATATTGAGGATTTCCATTTTTATCTTGCCACTTATTAGTTCTTAGCCTACCTTCTACGAAAAGCTGAGACCCCTTAGTAGCATATTTTTGTATTGCTTCCGCAGACTTGCCAAAAACGACAACTCTATGCCACTCAGTAGTTATATTATCTCCAATTCCATCATTAGTTGCTAAACTTAATGTAGCAACTGAAGTTCCATTTTGAGTAACTCTAACTTCAGGATTAGTACCAAGCCTACCTAACAATATAACCTTATTAACTGTTCCTTTAGCCATAATTATTTCCTTTTTTAATTTTAAAAAACTTAAACAAAGCTTACATGAAAAATTTCTAACAGACTAGATTTTACCAATATTTAGTTTAAAATTCTAAATTTGGAACTACCAGATAAGTCTAATTATGAAGAAACTTTTTTTTAAGTTACTAATATTATCTATTTTTACGGTCTATTCTCCTCTATTTGCAGATGTGAGCTTTACAAAAACACATATTGATTATGAGGATATAAATCTACTTACTGAGCATATTAAAAATCACCCTAATGGCTTTACTATAAACCCATACACACAAGAGTCTCCATCAAATGGTTATGTTGTCGCTCCAGTTAAAGATGCTGAGATTAAGATAAAATATTCGCAGATAGATAGTAAGCATTTAAAAGAATATATTAGAAATTTAGAAATAATCGCAAGCCTGTCTAAAGAGCAAGTTTATGCTGGTGGCTGGTTAAATAATGATGATAGCTATTACTATCTGGATGCAGTATACGTTATAAATAATGAGAATGAAGCTCTATATATTGCTAATGCGGCTGATCAATTAGCAATATACAACCTAGCAACAAATGAAGATATAAATACCTCCGATGCCTTAGAAAAAATTAAAAAGAACAACACTTTTGATGATCAAGAATCTAAATTAATATCTAGTAATATAGATAAACTAACTAAAAAATATAACATTTATAAGAACTCAAAAATGATCACTTTCTAATCACATCTTCTTAATATATTCAAAAGCATTATCATCTAAAGATAAGATTCCTGTATTTGAGTCATAATTGATAAGCTCTGCGTAACGAGCCCAATCAATAAATGTATCAAAAACTCTTTCAGCAACTTCAGTTGGAAAATGATCATCAAGCTCTGCTAAAAATCTTGATTTTGGTGCAGTATGAGATTCTCTTTCTTTTAGAACTTTAACAACATGTCTTGCTAAAGGAATATATTTCAAAAACAATCTACCGAAAATAAATTTTCTCTCTTCAATCTCTCCATCAATAAATTTACGTCCCAATGCTGTCATTTTAATATCACCTTCCGACACTTCAGCAAATCTTAAAATTGACAATATCTCTATGATCGGGAATAAGTCATTAATATCTAAATGAAGTTCATCTGCAAGTTGAGGCAAATCAATAGCTTCTGCATCCTTAATATCATACATCTCATCCAATAAACCATTCATTTCTGAAATATCAACATCAGGGATTCTATAGCCTATAGTCATTGCTGTTTTCTTATTCATTCTCTCAGCAAGCTCTTTTGTTTGAGCCGTTGTCATCATACGATAAACTTCGTCTATTAGATCAGCAATAGCTGGATCTTGACTTGTTCTTGGATGAGGAAGTCTAATTTTAAGCTCTCCTCGAATGAACCCTGGATTACTTCCAAAGATAATAATCCTATCAGCAGTAAGGACAGCTTCTTCAATACTATGAGTTACATATAAAATACCTTTCATACTTTCATTCTTTTGCCACAAATCAAGTAGGTCTTCTCTTAAGTTTTCAGCTGTAAGGATATCAAGAGCAGAAAAAGGTTCATCCATTAAAAGAACATCCGGTTCCAAAACAAGAGCTCTTGCAAAACCTACACGCTGCCTCATACCTCCTGAAAGCTCTTTAGGATAAGCATTTTCAAAACCGTCTAAACCAACCATATCAATTGCTTTTAAAACTCTAATTTTTCTTTCCTGAGCACTAACTTTTCTTGCCTCTAATCCTAGCTCCACATTTTGCATGACCGTAAGCCACGGCATAAGAGCAAAACTTTGGAAGACCATAGAAATATCTGGAACTGGTGCACTAACTTTCTTTCCGCGATAAGTAACTTTACCATCTGTTGCATCCATAAGCCCTGCGATAATTCTCAGCAAAGTTGACTTACCTGAGCCTGATTTACCTAAAAGAGCAACTATTTCTCCTTCATGCAAGGTAAAATCAACAGTGTCTAAAACTTTTAAAGGTTGCTCACCTTTAATTTGAAATGATTTTGAAACTTTCTCTACTTTTATAATCTCTTTTGACATATTCTCGTTTCTCCCTTTTACCTTACATATTCATACTGAAACGATTTTCTGCATAATTATATAATTTTCTCCAGAAAAGCTTATTTGAAAGCACTACTAGAATGCACATAACTATAACACCTAATAAAACATTAGCCGTATGATCTCCTGCTAAATTATATTGTTGTGCTATATAAGCTCCTATACCCGAAGCTTGTATAGTTGAATCCGTACCCCAATTAATGTATTCACATACAATACTAGCATTCCATGCTCCACCTGCAGCTGTAATAGCTCCTGTTACATAGAAAGGCATAATTGAAGGAAATAAATATTTAGACCACTTCATAACTCCCTTTAATTGCATATTTTTAGCTGCCAACTTAAGTTCATTAGGTATTGCTGAAGCTCCAGCAATTACATTAAATAAAATGTACCACTGTGTCCCCAGAGCCATTAAAACAATACACCAAATATTAAAATTCAGGTTAAATGCAATTACAACCGTTCCGCATACTCCATATAAAACATTAACTGGAAATGCCGCTGCCATTTGAGCGTATGGCTGAACTTTTTGAGCAATCTTGGGCCTCATACCAATCCATATACCAATAGGCACCCAAATAACTGAAGTAATCAAAATAAGTGCAGCTACTCTTAAACCAGTCAGAAGACCATAATAAAAAACTTTTGCCGTTTCTTCTAAACCAATATTACTATCACCGCCATATATTGTTTGATAAGCAAAAAAACAAAGTGCAACTATCACAGCCCATAAAGCAATTTGCCAGATAATTCTTTGGAAAATAGTTTCCTTTATCTCGGTTTTTTGGTGTTTTTGCTGATCAAAAGATTTCTCTAAATCCTTTTTAAAAGCCTTAATATTTACTATTCTACTCGCTAGAGTATTTAAAAAATTATTAAAAACCCTAACTAGAACCGACTTTTGCAATGCTTTTAAGAACCAGGAGTCTGAATAAACCTCTGATTGATTTTCACTAAGGCCAAATTTTTCTGACCATGCTACTAAAGGCCTAAACAAAAGTTGATCATAAAGTACAATAACAATTAGCATTGTCAAAATAGCCATGCCAACCGCTAAAAAATCTTTATTACTATTTGCTGCGTCAATAAATGACCCTATTCCAGGAAGATTCACATTGACTGACATCGCTGCACCAAAATTAACGACTATACTTTCTGATGCTACTATCATGAACCAGCTTGCAGACATTGACATCATAGTATTCCATATAAGTCCAGGCATAGAAAAAGGAACCTCTAACTTCCAAAATTTTTGCCACGCTGATAGCTGATACATATCTGCAGCTTCTTTTAATTCTTTAGGAATAGTCTTCAGTGACTGATAAAAGCTTAAAATCATGTTCCAAACTTGTGCCGTTATTATTCCAAATATAACAGCTGCCTGAGCACCCCATAGAGAATGAGGAAAAAGTAACAAAAAACCTGTTATTGTTATTGCTAAAAAACCTAGTATAGGAATCGACTGTAATATATCTACTATTGGGATAAGTATGCTCTCAGCTCGTTTACTTTTAGCGGCCCATGCGCCAAAAATGAAAGTTAAAAGCAATGAAAATCCTAATGCAATAAACATCCTCATTGTCGTTTCAGCAGCATAATATGGTAAATGATACAAACTTAAAGAAATCTCTGAATACTGTTGTACGCTAGTTTGATCTTTATAATCTATACTTCCACCTAAACCACTTGTTGTCCAGGCAATTACTGATATTAAAAGTAACACAACCAAAATAGCAAATAAATCCCATTTAGTGCGAGTAACTTTACTAGTTACATTATTATAGAATATCTTTTTCATAAACTTTTCTCACTTTAAAGCTATCGTGGTTAAAGCTTTATTTTTGACTTCTAAAGTCTTATATTACACTCTTTTTATAACAATTGAGAGCTTGATTTTTCTATTTTATTAAATAAATAAGTGTTTTTTGCTATAATCAAATTATATCTAAGCGACTTATCCTGAGCCTTTAAATAATGGAAAAAGAACAAAGAATAATCAAAGTAAAAAAAGGGGAGCGTGTCAGCTGTCCAACAAAACATCGTGAAGCGTGGAATCTTCATCCACGAGTCTATATTGATCTTAAAGATAAAGATATAAATACTTGCCCCTATTGCGGAACAGTTTTTAAGGTAGAGAAGTAGAAAATGTCAAAATATAAGAATTTTTTAGTCATAGCTCCAAATTGGATAGGAGATATGGTTGGGGCTCAGTCTCTACTTATATCACTCAAAAAAAATGATCCTGACTGCATTATAGATATAGCAGGTCCTAAGCCATGTTTAGAGCTAACAAAATTTATGCCTGAGGTTAATGACACCTTTGTACTAGACCTAAAGCATGGACAAGTTAGCTTTAAAACAAGACTAAAAGAAGCAAAAGAAATAAAGAAAAGGGGTTATGATCAATGCATCATCTTACCCAACTCTTTAAAATCGGCTCTAATTCCATTTCTTGCTAGAATAAAGAAAAGAACTGGCTGGCTTGGTGAACAAAGATATATACTTTTAAATGACCATAGAAAGCTAGATAAAAAAGCCTTCCCCTTGATGGTTGATAGATATAATGCTCTAGGATTTTCTAAGAAAGAAAAAAATCTTAAAGCTCCCCTCCCAAACTTACTAGTTCCTCAATCCGAAATAGACCAAGTAGAAGAAAAATTTAAAATTGACATATCCAGACCTATAATTTCTTTATGTCCTGGAGCAGCCTATGGCCCCTCTAAACAATGGCCAGCAAAATACTTTGCTGAAACTGCTAAAAACTTAATTGCAGAAGGGTATTTAGTATTTATCCTAGGTAGTCCTGGTGATATAGAAATATCTAAAGAAATCCAAAATCAAGTTAATGACAATAATTTATTAAATTTTACTGGAGATACCTCAATTTCTGAAGTTATTGCCTTACTTATGTTATCAAAACATGTTTTAAGTAATGATTCCGGTCTTTCTAATATTTCTTGCGCACTAAAACTTGAAACAACTATTCTATACGGATCATCAGCTGGTGCTATAGTTGCTCCACCTATTAGTGATAATGCTACTAGACTTTATATTCCAAACCTAGAATGCCATCCATGTAAAGATAGAGTTTGCCACTTAGGACATTTTAAATGTATGATGGATTTAACTCCAGATATGGTCTTAAAAACTATTTATCAGAAGATTCAGAACTAGCAGACCCATCTTTATTGGTTGCTTCCTTATCTTCAGTCCCTTCGATATGATAGGTATGCTCACCTTTATACTCCGTATCATAGATATTAACTCTTGTTCCTTCTGGGAAATTTTGACTAGGATACTCCTCAAAGGTTATAGGATCTGATTTTCCTTCTTGTAGCACCTCATATTGATACTTACCTATAAGATCATCTTTATTCGCAACATATACATAACCTCCACCAGCACCAACAAGGGCTCCTCCTGTAGCACCTACAACAGCTCCTCCAACTGCTCCAGTTCCAGCACCAATAGCTGCCCCTCCACCTATACCTGCTGCCATACAAGGCGCAAATCCTATACCTAATGTGGCAACTGTGCATATACCTCCAAAAAGAGCTCCGATTAAACCTCCAAATACTGCTCCTCCAGCAGCTCCCACTCCAGCGCCACCTACAGCTCCTACACCAGCTCCCACTCCAGCACCTTTAAGAGCATCTGATTTTTCTATATCTGACTTAGATTCCAATTGAACTTCTGACTGAACCGTTCCTTTACCAAGCAGCGTTGTTTCTGGCTTAGTAGTAGCACATGATGTTAATAAAATTGAAAGTAACAAAACTCTTTTTTTCATAAAAAATCTCCCGATCTAACTTTGGAGGCTAATTATGTTGCAAAAGAATATATAAGTAAAACAAGTAATTTTTATAAACTATATAAGTTGAATTGATAAAACTGCTATTGGTTTGGATTAGATTGGTTTAAAACATTAAGAATCATATTCTCTAATTGATGAATTTTTGGCATATCCATTTCAGCAGTAGCTGTATCATTACCTATTTTTATACCTAATAATGAGTTGCCATTTCCATGATCAAAAGCATAAAATTCAATCTGAACTTTTTTATTATTATCATCGTAAGTATATAGATAAACTACAGCTTTCTCTGGACTATAATCCTTTGCTATTAACTTAAATTTCTCCGGATTCTGTTCAATAACTTGTATAAATACATTATATAATTGCTTAACTGTCACACCTTGTTCTTCAACATTATACACTCCATCATTTGACTCAATAGCTCCATCATTAGCTGCTAAATCACCAACAGCCCAGATACAACCACTTAAATTAAGCATTAATAAGCTAACAAATAAAACCCTAATAACTCTCTTCATAAAACATCCTTTTTTATTTAAAACTCATTATATAGCTAATGGCGTAAAAACCACATATAACTGCAAATAAAGAAATAAATACGCTAGCTAAAATATATCCAAAAGCTAACCATACTTCTCCCCTTTGAAACAAGTTCAAAGTATCTAAGCTAAAACTAGAGAATGTTGTAAAGCCGCCTAAAAACCCTGTAACACATAAAGCTCTAACATTAGCAGACATTACTTCCGTAAAAATTTGGGTTTTTATCAAAAATGCTGCCACTATACCGATAATAAGAGAACCAACTATATTACAAATAAATATTCCCACAGGAATTTGATGAGAAATACTAGAGCTTAACTGTGTTACTAAGAACCTACAAATAGCCCCGATGCCTCCACCTATGCCAACTAATAAAACTAATAATCCCATTTATATTATCTCTCCAATATTTTATATGCCCCAAGACTAATCATCTCTAGAGCTAACTCTTTACCCAATCTCACAGGATCTGTACCTAAGGCACTTTTTCTTAATAAATCTTTACCTTCACTACTAGCTACAACAGCTTGTAAAAATATTTTCTCTTTCTCTATCGTTGCATGTGCAGCTATTGCCACATGGCATCCACCTTTCAACTCTTTATTAAACGCTCTTTCAGCAGCTATAGATTTGTATGTATTTTCACAAGTAAGTTTATTTAAAGCTGTCTTTAATGACTCATTCTTTTCCAATAATTCTATTGCCACCACTCCTTGCCCAACAGCAGGCAAACAGATCTCTTTTGAAATATACTGCGTTATCCTATCTTTTAAATTTAGACGAATCAAACCAGCACTTGCTAAAACTATAGCATCATACATCCCAGAATCGAGCTTCCCTAATCTTGTTTGTACATTTCCTCTTAGGTCTTTTATGACTAAGTCAGGTCTATAGTTAAGCAATTGAGACTTTCTTCTTAAACTCGAAGTCCCTATTACCGCACCCTCGGGAAGCTTGTCTATCGAACCATAAGTATTAGAAACAAAGGCATCTCTAGGATCTTCCCTTTTAAAGAAAGTAGCTAAGCAAAACCCCTCTGGTAGATCATAAGGAATGTCCTTCAAGGAGTGAACGGCTATATCTGCTTTTCCTTCTTTAATTGCTACCTCTAACTCCTTCATAAATAGTGCTTTACCACCAATTTTATTTAAAGGTTTATCAAGTATAATATCTCCCTGAGTCTTCATGGTTAAAATTTCACACTCAATACTTAAATGCTTTTCTATTTCAGCTTTTGCAAAATTAGTCTGCCAAAGAGCCAACAAACTTTCTCGACTGGCTAGAATTATTTTTTTCATTATCTTTTTAGTGCCTTATTCAAAAAAACCGATAAATCTTTTATTTCTTCAGGACAAATGCTGTGTTGCATAAACTGATATTCTTTATAGTCATTATCAAAACCATTTTCATCAAGTATATTCGAAAGATTTTTACCAAGCAATGAAGGTAAAACCTGATCATGCGTACCATGACAAACAATAACAGGCTCTCCTTTATTTTCTTTTGTTATTTTAGACTTAAAATCATCCCAAGCAGGTAGATAAGTAGATAAAGCCATAAGCCCTGCTAATTTCTTTTTACTAGTTATAAATGTATATGTTGCTATAACCCCACCTTGTGAAAATCCCGCTAGAATAATTTTTTCAGAAGCTATTCCGTCTTCTATCTGCTTATCAAGCAAGTTATTTAATCTTGCTATAGAGCTATTTATCCCTTCAACATCAACAATTCTATTTAAACTATTTGCATCCAAGCTTTTAATATCATACCAAGCTCTCATCTGCATTCCCATATTAATAGTCACAGGCATAACCTCTGCATGAGGGAAGATAAAACGAACATTTTCTTTTGGAATGTTTAAGTGAGGAACTATATCTACAAAGTCATTACCATCAGCACCTAAACCATGAAGCCATATTATACAAAATTCAGGTTTTTTAGTAGCTTCTATTAACTCATATTTCATAGGATAAAATTTTGAATATATTTCTACAAATGATACATTAATTTACCTAAAATTTAACCTCTTTGAATTAACAAGAGTGTTACGAAGTCCTTACACCATAATGTTATTAAATACCTTAAACAAAAGTAAATACCAATTTTTCACATCTGTGGATAACTATGTTTATATCTATGTAAATTTTTTGTTATAAATGCTAATTACTTATAATAATCAATAATTTATGAAACCTAGAAACCCCTTATAAACAAAGGACTTAAGATACCTTAAGAAAAAATGGAAATAAAAAATAATCAAAAATCAATAGTCTGTGGATAAAATTGTGTATTTTTTGTGAAAACTTAGTTAATTGTTTCTAAAACCTTAAAAAAAGCCTCTTGCACCACAAGGTTTACAGAGGTATTCTGTAGAAAAATTTTATCATCTTCTTTATAGCTATCTGAAACAACTAACTTCTTCATCATAGCTAATTTATTAATTGAGACAAACACTTTTCCTTTCTGAATTTTTTCTACCACAGTTGCCTCACCTGACCAATTCTCATTCTGCATTAAAAATACCAGCTTCCAATGTAAATTAGAGGCTCTTTCTGTTTGTCTATTAGCTTTAATAGGGATACCTACCTCTGCTATTAGCTGACTAACCTCTTCTGAAGAAATTAATTCCAAATGATTTAAATGTCTTCTTAATTGATAATGAACCAATAAATCTAAATATCTCCTAAGAGGGCTTGTCACTTGTACATAATTTTCTAAACCCATACCAGCATGTCTAGCTGCTAAGACAGAGTATTGTCCTCGCTGCAATTTTTTTCTTGTGGAAAACATATTAGATAAGGTATCTAAATTATTTATCTCTTCTTCTGTAAGACTATGTTCAGCCTGAGTTGAAAAAGGAACTGGAATGTTATGTTTAAGACAAAATTGCCCTACTGCAACACCTGCCATCAACATAGTATCTCGTACCAAAATTCTAGAGCCTAGCCTTGGAAGATCAGAAATTTTAACTATGTTTCCTTCCTCAAGCTTTATTTTCACTTCTGGAAAATCTAGCTCTACAGCACCATTACCTAATCTTTTCTTTGTAAACTTCTCAGCATATAAAAGTATTTCACCCAAATCCAAAGCATTTAAATTAGCTTCAGCATACTCATAACTAAGTCTAGATACTCTTATATTACTAAAACAAATTTCTATACTATTAATATCCCCATTTTCATCTACTTTAAAACCAATAGATAATGCGGGAGAAATTTCAGTTAGTCCTAAACCTAAGTTATCCGTTGCTCTTTTAGGTAACATAGAGACGATAGCTTCAGGAACATATAAATTTGAACCTCTTGCTCTTGCTTCTAAATCTGCTGAACTATTAAAATCTATTATGGATGTTGGGTCTGCTACATGGACCCACATTTTATTATTATGTCCATCCCAGCTAATGGCATCATCAGGATCATGACTATCCTCATCATCTATTGCATACGCTTGTAAATGAGTTAAATCAACTCTATCTATAGAGTCATTAAATTCAATTTCTGCTGGATTATCTTTTAATTCAGCACCATATCTTTGCAAATAAGGGTTATTATATTCATTCCAGTAGCCAATTTCTAAAAGTAGCTTATAAGCGTTACTCTCATTCTCTTCCATAGATATATTTTTAAAGAATCTGCAGGTTGTGCTTTTTAAAGTAGCTAGATTAACAATTTCTTTTATAAACTTCTCATCTTCTGGGAGATAAGTTTTATTATTAAGTCTTTCTAGGAAGCTATTTATTTCTTGCTCTTTTTTTTGTTTCTCAAGCTTCTCAGCTATTATTTTTTTCTTTTTCTCTTCTGAATGGATATTTATTGATAAATCTTCATTAAAACTAAAATACTCTCCTTCTGAAACTAGAAGCCAAACTGTATAAGCTTCATCAATACTAAGCTTATCAAATAATAATTCACCGAGCTCTTCTATAGAAGTATGCTCTTGCCCTTGTAAAAGCTCCCATGTTGTTTCTAATTCGGACACCTCAAGTTGTTTCAAATCCTGAAGACTAAAATCTTTTTCACTCTGTATTAATAAATCAACATTCTTAGGAGGAAGCTTTATATTTTTACCATCCAAGGTTTCTATTTCAACTTTTTTATCTAATGTCTTTAATACTTTTGCTGGTTTACTTTTAAAGATTACTAAGCTGTTTATTTGCATTTAAAGGATAAAAAAAACTAATAAATATGTGTTAAACTAGCATATACAAAAGCTCAAATCAAAATTTTAATGATACAAGTAGCAACTGTCATGTGGGGTACAAAGTATTCTACCAACTATATAAACGAGATGTATAAAGCTATTGTTGATAATGCTTCATGCGATATCCATTTTGTTTGCATTACCGACAGAGACCCTAAAGAATTTGATGAGAACATAATTATTAAAAAATTTCCTGAATTCAGACTACCTTTCGAAAAAATGAAAGAGGGTTGTAGATTAAAGCTATCAATATTTAAAGAAGGTATTCTTGACCCTGATCTTCCAACAGTATTTTTTGATATTGATAGCTTAATTTGTGGAGATGTCAAAATTTTTGCTGATATTTTAGCGAAAACTAGAGGTATATATATGTATCCCAACCATATGATTCCTTTATACCTTTATATTAATAGAGTTATTAATATAAATAAGTATTATTTTTGTAATGGTTCCTTTGTTTTGTTTTACCCCTGCGATTTTACAAACCTTATTCCAGAGTTTGAAAAGCAAATACACGAGTCATATAAAAATAATCCAGATATCGATCATTTTTCATTACCAAAACATATAAGAAGTGATGAAAGGTTTGTCAGCTGGTATGCTAAAGATAGGATACATATTATTAGTAAAAGATATGCTGGTAAATTTACACGCAAGTTTATGGAAAAATCTTTACTCCTTTTTATAATTAAAAATAAGCTCCTTAATTCTTATGCGAAAAAGCAAACTATTGCGATAACTTTTGACGGAGATGAATTAAAACCAGAAAATATTGTAGCATTTAAGAAAAATCAGGTAATTTTAGCAAATAAGAAATATAAATGTTTGTGGATATATGACTGGATTCAAAAATATTGGGTTAATTTTTTAAACAAATAAGTAATTAATAAAATGAAAAAAATAATATTCTATTTTAAAAATTTTAGTAAATTCTTAATCCCAAAAATTTTATATGAAGCTCGACTTAATTCAAAACTTGAGGATATAAAATTATATGATAGAGAATATATTATAAACAGAGTAAATTACTACAACAAACTATCTTCGCCTTTTATTTTATCAAGATTTGAAACATATAAAACATTTAAACTATCTACACCTATCGATTTAGGACACTATAAAAGAAAAAAACAAATATCTGCATACTTCTTTGATTTTAGAGAGCACATGATTTATTTTTCTAGGAAAGATAAGTTTAATACTATATTTTGTGATCTTAGAGATATACCCAATGAACCATCTTTTGTAAAAAGTAGAAATATCTCAAAAGATAACCAAAATGCCGTAATACTTAAACTAGATAAAACTAGGCATTTTACTTTTCTAAAAGATCCTAATGACTTTATAACTAAAAAAAATGTAGCTGTATTTAGAGGACCTTGCCACCAAGAACATAGACAAAAATTTATATCTACTTGTTACAACATTCCTAACACTAATTTTGGAGATACCAGAGAAAGTGAAAAGAGTAAGCCTTATTATAAGTCTTTCATGTCACCTTATGAACAAATGAAGTATAAATATATTATTAGTGTTGAAGGTAATGATGTTGCTACAAATCTAAAATGGATAATGAATTCTAACTCTTTATGTTTTATGACAAAGCCAAAGTGTGAAACATGGTTTATGGAAGGAATACTTACTCCAGGTTATCATTATGTAATGCTAAAAGATGATTATTCTGATTTAGAAGAAAAAATAGCATTTTATAATAAGAATCCAGATAGCGCTTTAGAAATAATAAAAAATGCTAATGAATATGTTAACCAATTTAAAGATAAAAAAAGAGAAGAGTTAATCTCTCTTTTAGTCATGAAAAAATATTTTGATTTACAAAAATAGCTGCTCTACTTCTCTTCTTTCTTAACCGCTATTCCCAACTCATTTAATTGCTCCAAAGAAACTGTAGATGGAGCTTCCGTCATCAAGCAGCTTGCTGTTTGTGTTTTAGGGAAAGCTATTACATCACGGATATTTGTAGTATTTGTAAGAAGCATAATTAATCTATCAACACCAAAAGCTATACCCCCATGAACTGGAGTACCATAAGATAAAGCATCTAACATAAAGCCAAACTTCTCACGAGCTTCTTCATCAGAAATTCCTAATAAATTAAACACTTTAGCTTGCATATCTTGCTTATGAATACGGATAGATCCTCCACCAACTTCATAACCATTAATAACCATATCATAGGCTCTAGAGATTAAAGCCTCAGGATTTTTCATTAACTCTTCTGTACTTTCTACTTTAGGTGCAGTAAATGGATGATGTACTGCATATAACCTATTATCATCCTTTTCAAACATTGGGAAATCAATTACCCATAATGGAGCCCACTCTTTAGTAAACAACTCTAGATCTTCACCAATTTTTGCTCTTAATGCTCCCATAGAGTCATTAACTACTTTAGTCTTACCAGCGCCAAAGAATAATAAATCACCTTCTTTAGCACCTGTTCTTTCTATTACTTTAAATAAAGTTTCTTCAGAAATATTTTTAACTATAGGAGATTGTAAACCTTCTTTACCTTGGGATAATGAATTAATCTTAATATATGCAAGACCTCTAGCACCATAAATGCCAACAAACTTAGTATAGTCTTCTATCGTTTTTCTAGTAAGTTTTTCATTACCTTCAGGTATTCTTAAAGCTATAACTCTTGCTTCTGGATCATTAGCAGGACCTGAGAATACTTTAAACTCCTCATTTTTCATATCTTCTTTAATATTTACAAACTCTAAAGGAATTCTTAGATCTGGCTTATCAATACCGTACTTATCTATAGCTTCTGCAAAAGTCATAACTTGGAAAGGAGTTTCAAACTTAACACCAATAGTTGACTCAAAAAGTCCTGCTATCATTTTTTCCATAGTAGACATAATGAAAGCTTCATCAATAAATGAAGCCTCGATATCTATCTGTGTAAATTCTGGCTGTCTATCTGCTCTTAGATCTTCATCACGAAAACATTTAACTATTTGATAATATCTGTCAAAACCTGAAACCATAAGAATCTGTTTGAAAAGCTGTGGTGACTGAGGAAGAGCATAGAACTTACCATTAAAATTACGGCTTGGTACCAAATAATCCCTTGCACCCTCTGGCGTTGCTTTTGTTAAAAATGGAGTCTCTATATCTAAGAATCCATTATCATCTAGGAAGCGTCTTACATATCTAACAGCCTTAGCTCTTGTAATAAGCTTATTCTGCATTTCAGGCCTTCTTAAGTCTATATAGCGATACTTAAGCTTTACATCTTCACCTGTAGTTTGAAAATCATCTAATTGGAAAGGTATAGTTTTTGATTTGTTTATTATCTCAAGATCTTCACCAATAATTTCTACTTTACCACTAGCTAGATTTTTATTTTCTTGACCTTCTGGTCTTAAATTAACAACTCCAGAGGCTTTTATTACAAACTCTCCTCTTAAGCTATCAGCTAATTTAAAGTCTTTATTATCTGGATTAAATACTAACTGTACTAAACCACTTCTATCTCTAATATCTAAGAATATAACTCCACCATGATCTCTACGGCGATGTACCCAACCACAAACAGTAACTTTCTGGTTTTCTAATTTTTCATTTATATCTGAACTATAATGTGTTCTCATATCAAAATAATTCCTTCAAAAGTTTTTATAAAAGTCATAGACAAAATTTAATCATTGTATTATAGCAAGAAATATTCAAGAAGACTAAGCTACATAAACAAAAATAAAATAATTGTAACGTGTGATTAGCATCCAGTTAAATATTTACAAAGTATTACCCATAATGTAATTTGTATTAATCAATATAATTATTTTAAAATTATGGCAAACATAGAAAATATAAAATTAGACTTTTTAAGTTTAGATGATTATCAAGAACTTAAAGAAGCAATGATTGAAGTTTACAACATTGAAGATCCTTACTGGAAAACTCACCAAATAAGCTCTCTAATTAAAAAATTCCCTGAAGGTCAAGTTGTCATCCGAGTAAATGATCAATTAGCTGGATGTGCACTATCTATTATTGTTGACTATAAAAAGTTTGGGCATAAGCACACTTATAAAAAAATAACAGGTAATGATACCTTTAACACTCACGATGATGAGGGTGATGTACTGTACGGTATTGACCTATTTGTTAAGCCAGAATTTAGAGGTATGCGCTTAGGTCGTAGATTATATGACTATAGAAAAGATCTTTGTGAAAGGCTTAACCTAAAGAGCATAATTTTTGGCGGAAGAATTCCAGGATATCATGAATATGCTGATAAAATGACTCCTCAGCAATATATCGCTAAATTAAAAAGACAAGAGCTACACGATCCTGTTTTACATTTTCAACTAAGTAATGATTTTCAGCCTGTCAAAATAATTAAATCATACTTAGATGATGCTGAATCTAATGATTATGCCGTTCTATTAGAATGGACAAACATTTACTATGAGGAAGAGCAAAAAGATGCTGCCCCAATCAAGAAAGATGTTCGTTTAGGATTAATCCAATGGCAAATGCGTCCTTATAGAGGATTAGATGAATTGATGCAACATGCTGAGTACTTTGTGAATGCAGTCTCTAATTACCGATCAGATTTTGCTTTATTCCCTGAATTTTTTAACGCTCCGTTAATGGCAGAGAATAACCATCTATCAGAGCCGGAAGCAATTAGGGAACTTGCTAAACATACCAAACTAATTACAGATAAATTCTCTGAATTTGCAATTTCTTACAATATAAACATCATAACTGGAAGCATGCCAGAAATGAAAAATGGTCGTTTATACAACGTAGGATACTTGTGTCGTAGAGATGGTACTGTAGAAAGATATGAAAAACTCCATGTAACTCCAGATGAAGCTAAAGTATGGGGTCTACAAGGAGGTAGTAAACTTGAAGTCTTTGATACTGATTGCGGTAAAATCGGGATTTTAATTTGTTATGATTCTGAATTCCCAGAACTAAGTAGAATACTTGCTGAAGATGGAATGGATATTCTTTTTGTTCCATATCTGACAGATACTCAAAATGGTTTTTCTAGAGTAAGAAACTGTGCCCAAGCAAGAGCTATTGAGAATGAGTGCTATGTTGCTATTGCAGGTAGTGTTGGTAACTTACCGAATGTGCATAACATGGATATTCAATATGCTCAATCTATGGTATTCACTCCATGTGACTTTGCCTTCCCCCCTACAGGAATAAAGGCCGAGACAACTCCAAATACTGAAATGATTCTAATCGTTGATGTTGATATTAATTTATTACGTGAACTTAACAAGTTCGGAAGCGTTAGAAACTTAAGAGATAGACGTAAAGATCTATATGATCTAAAACGTAAAGGCTAAGTATTTTTTCTATATTCTTATATCGTTATAGCTCTAAGTTTTTTATTTAGATATGGTGATAAAGCAAATAATACTAAAGCAGCTACTAAACCTAATAAGGTAAAATAAATAAAAGCTTGGAAATAAGTGTCTATAGTTTCTGTTGGTGCTATTGAGCCAGCCTTTTGACTACCACTAATTAAAGCTCCAAAACTAGCTGCTAAGAAATTTGCAAAAGCAGAGCTTAAAACCCAGACTCCCATAAAAAATCCTACCATTTTCTTAGGAGCTACTGCACTAACCATAGCTAAACCTATCGGACCAATAAATAATTCTCCTGCCGCTTGTAACATATAACTTAAATTTATCCACCAAGATGAGATAAATCCCTCTTTAGCTGTTAATGAAATTGCTAAGACCAATACCAAAAATGAAGTACTCATAACTAACAAGCCTGTAGCGAACTTAGCAGGATATGCATTAGTATTATTTTTAAATCGTCTACCTAGCAAAGCATATATTGGACCAAAAAATATTATAAAAAATGGCTCCACTGACTGATACGCACTTGTAGGAATAACAAATCCAAGTATTTCTCTATTTACATTTCTCTCTGTAAAAACATTTAGCATCCCACCACTTTGTTGTAGCAGGATCATAAAAATCATATAAAAAAAGGTTAGAGTAACTGTAATATATATTCTGCTTCTATCATATTTTTCAGATTTAAAAACAAAATAAGAAATTAGAAATAATGTAGATAAACCTATCAAATATAAAATTCTACTAGCCCATACTGGATAAACTAATAAAACAAAAACAAACAAAATTAGACCACAAATAAATGTGCTTAAAATTACCCAAAAAGGATAATTATAGGCCGTTTTCTTTATATTGCTGGTTTTTATATCTTTATAGTGTTTGCCTCCTTTTATAAAAATTACTAGTCCCACTAACATCCCAACACCCGCTACTCCAAATGCCAGATTCCAGCTGATTGCTATTGCAATATATGAGCACACTATTGGTGCAATTATGGTTCCTAAATTCATCCCTATATATAGTAGAGTAAAACCTTCATTTCTTTTATACTCACTATTTACAAATAAGCTTCCAGTAATAGCCCCTATGCTTGGCTTGAATAACCCAGTTCCAACAATAACAAAGCTCAAACCAGAAAAAAAATAGTAGTTATGGCTATCTGGAACAATCATCACAAAATGGCCTAAAGCGATAAGAGAAGCACCTATTATTATTGATCTATATTGCCCGATGTATTTATCAGCAATTAACCCACCAATTATAGGAGTTCCATAAACCATGGAAGCATAAGCCCCATAGATAAGGTATGCTTTAGCATCAGACATCCCAAAAAATTTAAATAAATATAGAATCAATAAAGCCGTAATACCATAGTAGCTAAATCTTTCCCACAACCCTGTTAAGAATAGATAAACCATTCCTTTGGGAAATTTGGTTTGTGTCGGAGCTACCAATTCCATGCTAGCTCTCCTCTAGCCTTTTCTAGCGCTTGATCTAAATCATTTATTAAATCTTCTGGGCTCTCAATACCAATAGAAAGTCTAACTAAAGTATCTGTAATTCCATATTTTAAACGGGCTTCTCTTGGCATAGATGAATGAGACATAAGAGCGGGGATTGAAGATAAACTCTCAACCCCTCCTACACTCACTGTAATAAAAAACAGCTTTAATGATTCTAAAAATCTCTTTGCGGTATTAATATCTCCATTTAATTCTAAGCTTATAATACCTCCAAAGCCTTTCATCTGCTTTTTAGCAATTTCATGTGTTGGAGAACTCTCTAAACCAGGATAATTAACTTCTTTAACTAAATCATGCTTATTTAACCATTTAGCTAAACGTAAAGCATTCTCATTATGCTGCTTCATTCTTAAAGCTAAAGTTTTTAAACCCCTTGCAGCAAGAAAACTATCGAAAGGACCTGCCACAGCTCCTCCAGATATTTGAATGAATTTTATTTTCTCAATAAGTTCTGGATCATCTTTTACTACAACTATCCCACCTATAACATCTGAATGCCCATTTATATATTTAGATGCTGAATGGACTACTATATCAGCCCCTAGAGAAATTGGTGTTTGGTTATATGGAGAAGCAAAAGTATTATCCACTGCTAATAATAAATTATGCTTTTTACAAAACTTACTAATTTCTCCAATATCGAGAACTTTAAGCAAAGGATTTGATGGGCTTTCTATCCACAC
Source organism: Pseudofrancisella aestuarii (assembly GCF_003574475.2). Lineage (NCBI taxonomy): Bacteria > Pseudomonadati > Pseudomonadota > Gammaproteobacteria > Thiotrichales > Francisellaceae > Pseudofrancisella > Pseudofrancisella aestuarii. The sequence continues at coordinate 278,815 of NZ_QLIS02000003.1, forward strand.
AATACGAGTATTTTCTTGGACACTATTTTCTAACTGATCTAAATCATTAAAATCTAGATAAGTTACACTTAAACCACTAGTTTTCTTTTTAACTTCTTCAAACAAACGATATGTGCCTCCATAAATAGCATCAAAAGCTATGATGTGACTATTCACATCTAATATGTCAGCTACAGAATTTATCGCGGCCATGCCTGAAGCAAAAGCAAAAGCGGCTTTTCCATTCTCAAGCTCTGCAACAGCATTTTCATATTTAAGGCGACTTGGGTTGCCACATCTACTATATTCAAAAGCCTTATACTCTCCCGGAGTTTCTTGACGATATATAGAAGTGGTATAAATTGGAGTCATGATAGCCCCAGTTGAATCTTCACCAGGATTACCAGCATGAACAGATAGTGTTTCAAAATGAGCTTTTTGTATAGTCATATTATATTCCTCAAAGTTTTAGTTAAACAAAAAGCCTGCTAAAACGTAAAAGAAAAATATAATACGAATCGCTTTAGCAGAATTTATAAAGCGCTCGCAAGTTGAATTAAATCAGCGCTATGTTAAGACATCTTAAATGACTAAAAATTATGATCAATACTTTTATAGCAATTTATTATGAAAAAATATTCTTTGAAATACTCTTAACTAATTTTGTTCCTTTAAAAGGATTAAAGAAAATCGAACTCATTGATAAATGATCAGCTCCTGCTTCAATATATTTCTGAGCATCTTCTAAAGTATAAATACCACCACCGCCTATGATAGTTATACTATTACCAAACTCTTTTCTAGCTTCCCTTACAGCTTTTAAAGAATACTCTTGTAATGGATAACCAGATATACCACCCTTATCAGTAGGGATTGTATTACAAAGATGAAAGGTTTTAATTCCAACAGCTAGATATTCTTTTATTTTTTCATTTGCATCTATAGTTGGAGGAAATTTAACAATTAGATTTTTATCTTTTTTGAAAAGTTTTACATTCTCACTTGGAAAGTCACATATCTGAGCATTTGGACAGCCAATATTTATTTCTATATTTTTATTATTATTAAATCTTTCGGAGTTTAAAATATCTGCGAATTTCTGCCAATCTCCCATCTCTAGAGCTGCTAGAGATATTATATCTTGAGCTCTCCTAGGAGGATTAATATTAGCTAAACCAGGATTTCTAAGTCCGATTTTATTTCTCCAAGCATTTTTATCTATTTTACGAATAGTCTTAATAGCCTGCTTGATAAGTCCTTTTCTTTGAGGAATTGTGAAGGAGCCATAAACGTTAGATGTACTTCTAAATTTTAAGTATTTTCCGAAGGGAGGAGAAACAATAATATTTTTTAGATTCTTATTTTGCATCTTAGCCTTGCTTATAAGCTGATATCATATGAGCTTAGAAAAGCATTTTAACATAAAAGTAAGATAACAACACACTCTTAATAACCTAAAGGTTGAAAACCCCCAATTTATAAAATAGACTCTACAAGCATTAAAAAAATATATTAGCTATTAAGGGGACTATTACTTATGCATAAACTAACACAACAAGGTCAAGAGGCTATTGTAGAAATAGCAAGTCGCTATGGCCTAAGTCAAGAAACCGTATTACATATGCTAGACAGTGTAATAACTGGTGGTGGAGTAATGGCTCAATTCAACTGTCCTGAATTAGGTGGTAATGGACAATGGATGCAAGGTGGCATGACTATGGTTGGTGATATGTTCAACTATGGGCTAAAAGCAACTGTTGATAGTCTATGTACTGAACTTTCCAATTTAGCTGCTAACCACCAAGTTTATGAAAAAGCTGTAAGTAAATCCTCTCATAATAGCAACAACTGGTGGCCCGCAGAACTAGGTTTTCCAAACTCTACTGGTGCACAAAATAATATCCGTTATGCATACTTTGCTAATGCTAATAGACTAGTCATTGATATTAATAATGAAATAAAAATTTATAATACCCTAGACCACCAAATTAATGGTGTATCACAACAACAAGGCTCTCCAGCAACTTTTACTAGCCAATATGGTACTGTTAATATTTCATCTCTACCTATAGTTAGTATAAATGGTCAGAAAACAAGCTTAGAGAAAAGTAACCCTTCTGAAAATATATCAAAGCCTATAGAAGAAATAATAAATAACAATAAAATAAAAAATCACCATTCTTTAGTCGAAGATATAAAAACACCTAACTCAACTATTGAAGAAAAATCTTCACAAAATAGTCTTCTTACTAGTAACGAGATAATCTCTCTGATAGAACAGTTAGGAAAACTTAAGGACGCTGGTATCTTGACTGAGGAAGAGTTTAATAATAAAAAAACTGAACTTCTGAGTAGAATTTAAATACTCTAAATCTAAAATAATAAAGCTATATTTTAAAAATCATATTTTGATAGCTTTTCTAAAATATTATCTGCTTTAAGAAGAGGTCTACCTACTATAATATAATCAACTTCCAACTCTTTTGCTTTTTGTGGAGTCAATGCATTAAAATGATCGTCTGAGGAATCTTCTTCAAGCCTTACACCTGGAACATATAGCTTAACCTCTTTACCAAACTTTTTACGCACATCTGCTACTAGAAATGGATGACAAATAAAATTACGAACACCTAGATTAAAACATCTTTCAAACTTTTCTAAAGAATCCTCTTTATCAAAATCAGCATCACTACTAAGTGTGATAACTGCTAAGGCAATAGCATTAGTTTTAGCAGTAATCGCTGCCTTAATCATCTTGTCACTAGCTGTGCCATGAAAGGTAAAATATTTAAGATTTTTAATTGAGTTTGAATAATTCTCAATAGCTGTAGCAACAGTATTTGGAATGTCATGAAATTTAAAGTCTAAGAATATGTCTTTATCTCCAACAAGCTTATTTATCTCATCAAATGATAAGGTAGAGCATAAAATATGCCCTATTTTCACACAATCAACATGCTTAGCAATAGTTGATGTTTTTTCTAATTCTGACTCAGATATACCATCAGCAGAGAACATAATTTTCATAATAAAAACTCTTAGTTTTTGAGGTTTAAATTAAATTTACTAAATATAGTAAACCACATTTTGTTACATCCTGATAGGATCAGTATACAAACGGCTCAAATAATAAAAAATATAAAGAGTTAAGTCAACCTTAATATTTAAGAGAACCATCTTCTGATACCTTCCATAGCAGCAGGAGCCATAAATTCAGTATCATTAAAATCAAACCATTTAATTTCAGAAATTTCTGCACATGGTTTTATTTCTTGATCTATATTGCCTGTAAAGCACTCTAATATAACCGTATCTGTCCTATCATGATTATCTGTAATAGTTTTACCTAAATACGTTAAACTTTCTGGAGGCATATTTAAATTAAGCTCTTCTTTTAACTCTCTTATAAGAGTCTCTTTTGGTTCTTCACCTTGTTCAATTTTACCACCAGGGCAATACCAGATTGTGTTATCTCTAACTCGTACAAGCAGAATCTTATTATCTTCAACAGCTAGAAGAGCAGAACAATAGATCATATAAAATCTTAATATGCTTTTTAATAAAAGATATGATTACAAAAAAATAAAAATATCTCTACCCAAAAACATTGTCCAATATTTCTTAATCAAATATACTGACTAAAACTTTTCCATAGATTTTATAATATGAATATTGTCGAATATGCTAAAACTCGTTATACAACAAAAGCTTATGACCCTTCAAGAAAACTTACTAATGAACAAATCCAGCAAATAAAAGATATTCTTAGATTTACTCCATCTAGTGTAAACTCTCAACCTTGGCATTTTATATTAGCTACTTCAGATGAAGCAAAAGCTAAAATTGCTAAATCTGCTGAGAATATCCACCCTAAAAATGTAGTTAATATTAAAGATGCTGCTTTAGTTATTGTTCTTTGCCTAAGAACTGATATTAGTGATGGCTATTTAGAAGAACTATTAGCTCAAGAAAGAAAAGATGGTAGATTCCCTTCTGCTGAGTTTGAAAAACTACAAGAAGCTGCTCGTAGAAAGTTTACCTCTCTACATAAATATAATCCCAAAGACCTTAAACACTGGGCTGAAAAACAAGTCTACATAAGTTTAGGTGCTATTTTACTTGGTCTAGCTGCTTTAGAAATAAATGCTACTCCAATGGAAGGTATTGAACCTCATATCATAGATGAAGAATTTAATTTAAAAGAAAAAGGTTTCTCAGCTTCTGTGGTTGTAACTGCTGGCTACAGTTCAGAAGATGATTTTAATGCCAAATTGCCTAAATCTAGACTTCCTGAAGAAAAGATTTTTACGGAAATTTAACCCGATACTTAATACCCTTAAATCACATTGGAGATGATTCGATGAGTAGTAATTTAGAGAAAATTACATCAATAGCAGATATGCGTAAAATATATCACCGTAGAGTTCCTAAAATGTTTGTTGACTATTGTGAGTCAGGCTCATGGAAAGAACAAACTTTAGAGAGTAATCAAAAAGATTTTGGCAAATATCTATTTAAACAAAAAGTACTTACAGATATACAAGAACGTTCTCTAAAAACAAAAATACTAGGTCAAGAATTCAATATGCCACTAATGTTCGCTCCAACTGGTTTACTTGGAATGCAACATGCTGATGGCGAAATTCATGCTGCTCGAGCTGCTGAAAAGTTTGGTATTCCTTATATTATGTCAACCATGTCTATCTGCTCTATAGAAGAGGTTGCTAAACATACTACTAAGCCTTTTTGGTTCCAGCTATACATGATGAAAGACAGAAAATTTATGGCTAATCTAATAGCTAGAGCAAAAGATGCTGGCTGTAGCACACTAGTTTTAACAGCCGATTTACAAATGATTGGCGAGCGCCACGTTGATGTGAAAAATGGTATGACCGTGCCACCGAAACCAACTATTAAAAACCTAATTAACATAAGCACGAAAACCCGCTGGTGTTTAGGTATGTTAAAAACAAAAAACAGAACCTTTGGAAATATAGCAAATCATATTGAAAATGCTAATAATCTAGCATCCTTAGGTAAGTGGACAAGTGAGCAGTTTGATTTAAGCTTAAATTGGCGTGATGTTGAATGGGTCAAAAATCAATGGGATGGTCCTATGATTATTAAAGGAATTATGGATATTGAAGATGCAATCCTCGCTCAAAATACTGGAGCAGAAGGGATTGTTGTATCAAACCATGGAGGTCGCCAATTAGATGGAGCTCCTTCAAGCATCTCTGTATTAGAAGAAATCGTTGATGCTGTTGATAGCAAACTTGAGGTTATTATAGATAGTGGAATTCGCTCAGGACAAGATTTGCTTAAGGCAAAAGCTCTAGGTGCAAAAGCTGGAATGATAGGTAAAGCACTAAATTATGGTATCGGAGCTTATGGAGAAAAAGGAGCCCAAAGAGTATTAGAAATTTTCTATCAAGAAATGGATAAAACTATGGCATTTTGTGGCCATACTGATATTAATCAAGTAAATAAATCTATATTAATAAAACCTCATTAGTAAACTTTATTTACTTAACCATTTAAATGATTTTTTAAGAAAATTTACTGCATTATTTTCAACATTTTTTCCATGAGCTATAACAATTCTTTCTGGATTCCAACTCAATATTCTATCGAAACATTTACGAGCCTTTCTTTTACCAAAGAAAAATGATAGTCTCCAATCTATTGGAGTTTTGCCATTAGGTGCTACAATACCTGAAAACTTAGCTATTATTTTTTTAATTCCAGAAAAATAATTCTCATCAAAGTTCTCAATTAAGTCTGTAAGTATAAGCGTTTTAGATGCTTTATGAAAAAATACAACTTCTTCCATAATACTGCTACCTTTAAAAATTAATTGACCAATCTCATCCTCCCAATCAACTTCAGGAAAGTCTTTTAGATCTGCAGTAAATTTTATATCTTTTCTTTTTTTTCTAAGTCCTGGAGAAGCATATACTTTTGCATCAGGAAAAAGTTTTATCCAATCTTGTAAAAAAAGGTGATGTATTTTGTTTGGAGATATTAAATATTTTACATTTCCAAGTTTAGAAACTTCTTGTAATAATTCAGACTTTGGCTTAATTGGTGAATGGATAAACAGGTCACCATTTTTAAGTCTCATAACAGTCATTCTTGTAGTATATGGAATTGTAAAAAAAGGGACTGCATCTCCATCTGAGATCCATATATTTTCTGATAACTCTCTTAACATGATTATCTAGTCAAATAATCTAATATCCCTGCACAGATAACATATTGAATTAGGTGTAAAAGTATAAGGACAACAACCATTGGTATAACTAATAGCTTCTTATTTTTGCCAAATGCTACAAATATTATCGCAAAAAGCATTGGAACATAACAAGCAAGCTCAGTTGCACCATATACGGTTGTCCATACAAATCCATTTGCGTGTAAAAGGTTGTAAACACTATCAGATGATGTCAAAAATACTGTTGCATAGCCTAGGAAAATACCTGCAACAAACCAAAATATTACTAAAAATAAAATCTTTAGAAAGTAATCAAGTAATACATATGCTTTTTTCATATTTTAAATCCCATATTTCTTCTAAAATCTAAATAACTTAGAAAATAAAACTGTTTAAAGATTAAACTAGAAGGTTAATTGTTTCAATATAAAGTATCTCTTTAAGAGATAATATCTAAGAGCAGAATACTAAACTTTAAAATAATTAATTATTATCAAATATCTTAAACTCTCATCAGATCTCTTTTTATTAGAAGAATTTATAAACAAAAATTTTATATTGACAACTTAGGATAGTTATATATAATCGTCTACCGAGGTTTAATGCGATTCTCGTGTAAATTTATGAAGCTCCTGCTTCATGAGGGCCTGGTTAACAAGCCTAACTCGAATCCCTAAGCAATTTGTATAATTTTGTTTTACTTAATATACATTGCTAGAGATTTTGGAGTGATGCGAGAGCTATCACTCCATTTATGATGAGATTAATCGATGATATTTCCGCATCCTTAGTTTTGCGAGAGAAAGAGAGACCATTTTGTGTTCGTCTCTCTTTTTAACTAGGGAGAAACCTCTATGAATAAAAAAACAAAAAATATCATCGAATGTTTGATTATCATAGCTCTATGCTTATGCTTGAGCTCGGATAGTATCAATATTGATGCTGACATAAATGTTCATGCAATTTATATTGCTTAGTACATTTAAAATCCAGTTTAAATACTGGTTTTAAAAGTGTGATAGAATGTTTAATGCCGTCAAACATTTCTCATTTAAAATGAAAAAATACAGCATAGATCAGTCTCCTATATATAAGCTATCTTCAAAAAAAAAGCTCAAAGAGATTCTTTATATAGATGAAAAAAAACTTAAGCAAGCCACACAGTTTCCAGCACACTATAGTTTTAATAAGAAAATAAATGGTAAAACAAGAAATATACAGCCTCCTATTAACATTACAAAAAAAATTCATGAGAGAATACTCTCTCTTTTATCAAGAATAGAAGTTCACACTTTTCTGTTCTCAGGAGTTAAAGGAAGATCATATGTTTGCAATGCAAGAAAACATATTGCATCTTCTTTCTTTTTAACTATAGATATCAAAAACTTCTTTCCTTCAACAACAAGGAAAAAAGTATTCTATCTTTTCTATAAAATGTTTAAATGCTCTCCAGATATTGCAGATACTTTAGCTAAAATGCTTACTTTTAATAACCAGTTAGTTCAAGGAAGCTGCGTAAGCCAACTACTATCATACCTTTCTAATTATGAGATGTTTGAAGAAATAAATATCATCGCAAATAAATATAATTTAACATTTTCCCTATATGTTGATGATATGACATTTTCAAGCTCACAAGATTTCAAGAAATCTGATGTGATTTATGAGATAAAAAAAATACTAAAAAAGTCAGATTACCAAATAAAAAGAAGCAAACTACGCTATTCTAAAACTGGAGATATAACAGGTGTAATAATAAAAGAGTCTCACTTATTAGTTAAAAATAAAACTCACAGAAAAGTATTTTTATTACGAGAAGAAAAAAATCTAAAAAAGATAAAGCAACTTACAGGACAAGCAAAATATATTCAGCCTTCTTTTCCCAAAAAACCTAAACTAAAGCCTCCTTTTTCTCAAGCGTTTTCGCATAAAGCTCTTGATATTTAGCTAGCTTCTCTTTTTCGACAGCTACCACAGCTTCTGGAGCATTTGCCACAAACTTTTGGTTAGAAAGTTTGTTTTCAACCCTTTCAACTTCTTTCTGTAGTTTCTCCAACTCTTTATCTAGCCTTACAACCTCTTGTTCAACATCAACTAAACCTTCTAGAGGAATATTTAATTCTAAACCTTCTATAGCTTGTGATAAAGATGTCGGAGGATTATCACTAAATTCAATATTTTTAACTCTAGCTAAAGCTTTTATAAAATTCTCTGTCTGTCTTAAATAGCCTTCTTCTTTCTCAGCTATATCTTTAATAATTAAGTCTATCTCTAAAGATGGTTTAATACCTACTTCACTACGCATATTTCTAAGAGTTGTAACTACATTTTGTAACCATGAGATAACAACCTCATCTTCTTTAGCTACAAGCTCTTCTTTAGCTACTGGATAGGACACATCCATAATAGTATCTTTAGCATCATTTAAATGAACTTTTAACTGCTGATAGATACTCTCTGTGATAAATGGCACAAGAGGATGAGCTAAAGCTAGAATGTTTTCCAATACTTTAGTTAAGGTATACTTAACCCCATTTTTCTGTTTTTCAGATAAAGACTCATCTTTTAAAGTAACTTTTGCAAACTCAACATACCAGTCACAATAGTTATTCCATACAAGGTCATAAATAGTATTTGCTACCAAGTCAAATCTATAATTCGCAAGGTGTTTATGTATATCTGCAACAGCATTATTTAAAACACTCCAAATCCACTTATCTGCAACACCTAACTCATAATTATTACAAACCTTATAATCATCTAAATTCATCATTACGAATCTTGAAGCATTCCAAAGTTTATTACAGAAGTTACGATACCCTTCAACTCTAGCTGTATCGAAACTGATATCACGAGATGTAGAGGCCAACGCTGCATAAGTAAATCTCACAGCATCTGCACCATAAGCGCTAATGCCTTCTGGGAATTCTTTCCTTGTAGCTTTCTCAATCTTAGCTTTCATCTGTGGTTGCATTAAACCAGTGGTTCTTTTTTCAAGTAAATCTTCTAGAGAAATACCATCTATCAAATCCACAGGATCCAACACATTACCCTTTGATTTTGACATTTTATTACCTTCACTATCACGGATAAGTCCAGTAATATAAATATCCCTAAATGGCACATCATTCATAAAGTACATACCAAACATCATCATTCTAGCAACCCAGAAGAAAATAATATCAAAACCAGTTACAAGAACGCTCGTCGGATAATATTTCTCTAATTCAGGAGTTTTTTCTGGCCAGCCTAGTGTACTAAATGGCCATAATGCAGATGAGAACCATGTATCAAATACATCTTCATCTTGCTTGATAGCAAAGTCTTCTGCTAAGTTATATTTTGCTCTAATATCAGCTTCATTTTCACCAACATATACATTACCTTCACTATCATACCAAGCAGGGATTCTATGTCCCCACCAAAGCTGCCTAGATACACACCAATCTTGTAAATCACGCATCCAAGCAAAATATGTGTTCTTCCAGTTATCTGGAACAAACTTAACCTTACCAGTCTCTACAGCTTCTATAGCTGGTTTTGCAAGTACATCAGCCTTAACAAACCATTGCTTAGTTAGATACGGTTCTAAAACCTCCCCAGTTCTATCTCCAGTAGGTACTTTTAACGCATGAGGCTCTATTTTGTCTAACAAGCCTAATGCATCCATATCAGCAACTATTTGCTTACGTGCTTCAAACCTGTCTAATCCTTGATATTTTGACGGTACATTAGTATTTAGTGCGGCATCATCAGTTAAGATATTTAGCATCTGCAAATTGTGTCTTTTACCCATTTCATAGTCATTAAAGTCATGAGCTGGCGTAATCTTCACACATCCTGTACCAAAATCTTTCTCAACATAGTCATCAGCTATTATAGGAATCTGTCTATCTGTAAGTGGTAGATTTATCATCTTACCAACAAGGTGAGCATATCTCTCATCTTCTGGATGAACTGCAACAGCCATATCGCCAAGCATCGTCTCTGGACGTGTTGTTGCTATAATAATTTTCTCATCACTATTTGCTATCGGATAAATGAAATGCCAAAGCGAACCCTTTTCTTCTCTCTGAGCAACTTCTAAATCAGATACTGCTGTTTTTAACTTAGGATCCCAGTTTACTAACCTCTCTCCACGATATGCCAAACCATCATCATATAGTTTAATGAAACATTTTTTCACTGCGTCAGAAAGACCATCATCCATAGTGAATCTTTCTCTATTCCAATCTGGAGAAGCTCCTATTCTACGCATTTGAGAAGTTATAGTTCCGCCTGAAAGCTCTTTCCATTCCCAAACTTTACTTACGAAATTCTCACGCCCTAAATCATGCCTAGAAATACCTTGTGCATTAAGCTGTCTCTCTACAACCATTTGAGTAGCGATACCTGCATGGTCTGTACCTGGTTGCCACAAAGTATCTTTACCAGACATTCTGTTATAACGGATCAAAATATCCATTAGAGACATCTGGAAACCATGCCCCATATGTAACGTCCCTGTTACATTTGGAGGAGGCAACATTATTGTATATGTATCTTTTGAGTCAGTGTTACCACAAGCAAACTTGTTTGAGGTTTCCCATTTTTGATAATTAGATTGCTCTATCTCTTTAGGATTATAATTTTTATTCATCTCTTGAGTCATTCTTAAAACCTATATAAATTGCAAAAAACTTAGAAAAATTTAATGAGGATAATTTTAGCAAGATTAGTAGAAAAAATATAGAAAGAGTGCTTATTGGTTATTAGCTATCGGCTCATTAATGATACGAATAAGTTGATCTCTTATATGCTTAGCAAAGTATAAAGACCCTATTTTAGATAAGTGACTATTTGTTATCATTATGGACTCCTCATATTTACTATCTGAATAAAAAGATTTTCCTTTACTATCTATATTTTTACAATATCCTTTTTCACAAAAAACTTCATAAGGATTAATAAAATAAACATTTTCATACCTTTTAGCATACTCTTTTAAAATACCATTCACATTTATCGCAGCCATATTCTCACTAGCCTTATCTTCACTATTACATTTTTTATCAAACTTAAACCACTTAAGTTCAGATATACACTCTAAAGGTTTATAATTTAATGCTCCAGGAAAGTCTCCTATAAGAATTAACTTATGTTTTCCCATATCAGCTCTTAATTTATCCAAAGCATTAATAAATAATTCATAATCGTTATAATCAACTATTTTTAATGTATCTATATTAAAGCTTTTATGAGTCTCTATCGACCCCGCCATTTTAAGTTGTCCGGACAGCCATGTAGAATAAATAAGCACTGAGTCTTTAGACTTTTTAAGTGCAGTAATTGCCTCTGAGTAAGATTTCTTCGATAAGTAATCAAAGGACTTTTGGCTCTTAGGATATAATCTTATAACCCCCGGTAACAACAAAGTTGAAATATTTCTATGAGCGACTGTAAAAATAGTTAAGTCATATGGTATTGCGATTTCTTTAATAATACCAAAATCTAACATCCCCGCATGACTATCTCCCATTATAATAATGTTTGGATATGTTGTCTTACCTATATGAATATAATCTTCTTTAAAATCAGCTCCTCCCCAATTTTCTAAATTATAGTTAGAAATATCTGAAATAGTCTCTATCACTTCAGGAGATTTCGCTCTCCACGCCCAACCATTGTTACAATAAATAGAAAAACCCAATACAATAAAAAATATGACAACTATTAACCATCTAAATAATAGAAAAATTTGTTTTTCCTTATTTTTAGGAATATTTTTTCTAAAAGGCTGCTCTATAAAAAAATACATAAAAGTCGCCACACATATAGAAACAAAAAATATTATTATTTTTACATATAACGATAACTCAAAAAGCTGACCAACATCTTCATTATAAGTTTTTATAAAAACTATAAGAGGCCAGTGCACTAAATATAGAGAATAACTTATTAGACCAATAAATCTTGTAATTTCATTTCTAAAAAGAAACCCTAGATATTTTGCTTCACCAGCATAAATCAAAAGTGCAGCTCCTATACATGGTAGCAATGCATTATAACTCGGAAAGAGTGTATCTTGTTTATAGGTAAAAATTGGATATAGAATAAATAATATGCCTAAAGCACAAAGTAACTCTTTTTTATAATTATCCTTAATTTTAATCTTTAAGATCCAAATAAGAAAAGCTCCTATTAGAAACTCAAAAGCTCTATACTGGACTAAATAATATAATGCTGTTATATAATTATCTTGATCATAAATATTATTTATAAAACTAATAATAAACAGTAAAAATAAGACCTTTAACAAATGCTCTCTAAAGAATCTAAATGTAATTAATAAAATAACAGGCCAGAAAATATAAAACTGCTCTTCAACACCTAGAGACCATGTATGTAATAAAGGATTGGATTGAGACAATATATCAAAATAACTTGCTTGCTTATAAAAATATACATTAGAAAAAGAGAGAGCTGTTGAAACCAGCGATCCTCCAAATATATGAAATTTTGCTAAATCCAGTAACCAAACACCTAAAATAAAAGATATTATTAATACAAAAGATAACGCAGGCATAATACGCCTTGCTCTACGAGTGTAAAAATTTATAAAATCAAATCGCTTTGTTTCTTCTAACTCTTTAATAATAATATTAGTTATTAAAAAACCACTTATTACAAAAAAAACATCTACCCCAACATACCCACCTCTAAAAGCTGGAAAGTCTAAGTGTGCAAATAACACAGCTATTACTGCTAATGCTCTTAAACCATCTATATGTTTATAATATTTCACTAAATCAGTTGAAAGATGTTTTAATAAAAGTATATAGCACTATATATATAGTTTCTAGATTTCAAAATTAAAGTAGGTATCTTTATATGGCTCATCTTTCAGTGTGAAGTGCCACCACTCTGTATCTAATGGTACAAATCCAGCATCTTCCATTAATCTCTGAAGTAATAATCTATTAGCTCTAGCCTGTGCTGGGATATCAACATAATCAGGATGAGACTTCTCACTAAAACAATCAAATCCAGTACCAAAATCTAAACTATTATCAGGATCTCTTTGACTATATGGTGCAGTACATGACACTTGCTTTGATCGATGTTCAGGAATTTTACTATCTATCGGCACTATTGTTAGATCCATAGTACTACCTCTACTATGCCCTGACTTTGCAGCAATATAACCATCTTTAAAGAGATTCTTTTTATCAACCTCTTCATAAAAAGTCGTTTTCATCTGAGTGGCTTTAGTATCTGCTGCCCATTTAACAAAATTATCCACTGCTTTTTGTGGTCTATAACAATCATAAACTTTTAATGACAGTCCCATTGGTACAAGCTTATCTTGAACTTGGCTTAAGGCTTCTGCTGCTTGATCTGTCAGATAACATTTACCTTCATTATAGCCATCTATCTTTTTTCCAACGAAGTTAAAATTTGTTGCATATCGCATATCTAACTGTATAGAAGGTATAACATCTTTAACATTCACAAAGCTATTTGGAATATCTTGAGAGAAAGCGAACTGTGTACTTATAAATAAACCAAATAAAATAAAAGCTTTCTTAAACATCTTTTACTGCCCAATCTAAAGAAATATTATTAAAAGTATAGCATAATAATACGAAGCACTTTATTTATAGGTCCATGTTATGACAATTATTGAATATTTCTTTATATACTCACTTATTGGCTTAACAGTCCTCTCTATTCTATATAAAAAAAGCTTTCTAAGAGTTCAGCTATTTTGGATTGCTATTGTTTGCTTAGCACCAAATATACTGGGAGTGATAATATATTGGTTTGCTCAATTAAAAAAAAGGGGACAAATGGACTGTTTCCCGATCAAATTCTTAACTACTCAAAATAAAGTAAATACTCCTGAACACTCTCTTTCTAAATTAATGAGTTACTATCAGCTATCACCATTACCATATTCAGATACTTCCTTTTATTATGAAACTAAAAACATATATAAATGTTTTATTGAACAAATAGATAGAGCCAAAGAAACTATTTTCTTAGTCACATATATCTGGGATTTAGATACCATCGGAAGTAAGCTTATGGATAAGCTGGAAGATAAAATAAAGCAAGGTGTAAAAGTTAAAATAATCGTAGATGCTTTAGGTTCAAATACGATTTTTTCTTTTAAGAAAAGAAAGCAAATTAATAATCTTCGCAAGAAAGGTATTGATATAGCAATCTTCAACCCTTTATTGGGAAGCTTATTATTTAAGAATCACTTCAATCCTAGAAATCACAGAAAGATTTACATTTTTGATAATAAAGTTACTCTAATAGGCGGGATAAATATAAGTGATGATTATTTAGCAAAAAATAAAAATCCTTGGAAAGATATTATGCTAAAAATAGAAGGTGAAATTGCTAAAGGCTATACTAACCTTTTTATCTCTGACTGGAACTATGCCTCTAAAAAATACCCTCTAAATTTTAATAAAGAAGAATACAATATCGAGGAAAATATTAAAGATTTCGCATATATTGTTCCATCTGGTCCAGATATACAGAGTGAAATATTTTATAACACTTTAATTTCCTTATTTGCAACGGCTAAAGATAAGATAACGATCATTACACCTTATTTCATCCTATCTGATCAAATATTTTCTCTAATTAAAAATGCTGCTTTAAGAGGCGTGAATATAACCATTATAATTCCCTATGTAGCGGATAAAATGGTCGCCACTCTTCTTAATTATAATTACGTCAGAGATTTGGAAAAATATGGGGTTAATTACTTTCTATATAATAAATCCATGCTACATAGCAAAATAATATTAATTGATGATCAAGTGGCTCTAATAGGATCAGCAAACTTAGATTATAGAAGCTTATTCATTAACTATGAGATCTCTACCCTTTTTTATGAAAAAGAATTACTTAGAAAAATTAATATTTTTGCAGAGGATTTAAAAAAAGATTCAATCCGAGAACTTCCTAAGAAAAATTTGATTAGCCTAATACCTGAAAAATTATTAAAGCTTATTGCACCTTTATCTTAAATAATTTTAGATTTATATAGTTTATTCAAATGCTTACTATACAAAAATAAACCTAATAATCCTAATAGAGCACATACTAAAGCTACTGCACCAAACCCTAAGTATGCCTGTCCAGATACCATACCTACAGAATGACTAGTTAACGGAGCTAATCCACCAACTAAGGCAAATGCTAAATTATAGCTTAATCCAACTCCTGATAGCCTAACATCAGTAGGAAATAAGTCACAGATAAAATACAATGCTACAGATACATACATACCAAATAGTATAGTTAAAATACTAGTACCAAAGATCACAGCTAATGGTGTCTTAATATTTGCTATTATATAGAAGCATGGTAACGCTAATATTAATAACAAAACACATGCAATAGCGTAAGTTTTTCTCAATCCTATTTTATCAGCCCTATAACCAAATACATATGTAGCTATTGATAAAGCCAATAAGCTTGGTGCTAATATAAAAGATATCTCTGAAGATGGTAGATCTATTAATCTTCCAACAAAATCATGCATATATAGTGTCAGCATTACACCACCAAATGCTATGACTATAGATAAGCAAGTTGCTGCAACAACTCTTAAACTATATTTATTAAATAGTATTAAGAAAGGTACTTTATCTTTTTTCTGTAAATTTAAGAACTGTGGTGTCTCATGTAAATTCAAACGTACATAATAACCAAAAAATGCTAATACCCCTCCGAAAATGAAACTCATTCTCCAAGCATAATCACCAAAAATAGCCCCAAAAACATACGAAACCAAATCTGAAAATAAAAATCCAAAAGTAACAAATGTAAACAATAATCCGAAAGCAGCGCCAAAGTTTTTCTGAACTGACTCATAAACAATTACATAAGCTGCTGGAAGCTCCCCTCCCAACGCAACCCCTTGTAAAATTCTCAATGTAACGAACAATACTGTTGCTGTGAGTCCTAGAGTTTCATACCCAGGCAACACTCCCATGAGGAAAGAACAAATACCCATTAGCATAATTGTAAAAGTAAAAAGCTTCTTTCTACCTATTACATCCCCTATAGATCCTAATATCATTCCAGCAAATGGTCTAATAAGATATGCTATTGAAAATATAATAACTGTAAAAATACTTTTTATAAGCTCAGATTCTATTCCGCTAAAAAAAGTTGCTGAAATTTCTTTAGAGAAAACCATATATAAACAGAAATCATAGAACTCCAGCACTGCTCCTATACCAGATAGAACAACTACTTTTCTATTACTTAAACTACTCAATTTAGCACTCCTAAATAAAAAATAGAATTTACATACTCATCATTAAGAAACCACAAAATGCGGCATTATTGATAGCTAGAGTCTCATCTACTTGGCTCTTCATATCCAATATTTGACTACGATAATTTTTATAAAAATCCCATGTTGGTTTTGGATTATAAACTACTCCATCTAATTCAAAGGTAGATATAATACCTTTTGTAGTAGTCGGCTTAATAAATACTTCTTCATCTGGCTTATAATAATTTGGAATTACCGTTACTAAAGACCATTTAGCTAACTTATATTGCCCTAATATTTCTACCATTTGCTCAAAGCCTTTTTGCTGATCTCCATGTAATATAAGTTTCAAAGATTGAGACAGTGCCTTTTCTTCTGTAGGTCCCATACTTTTCACAACATCTCTAAACTTTGGTTTCTCAAATATTGATATTAATGATGACTGGCTTACTATTTTAACCATATTTTCACAAACTTTACTTACATCACTAAAAGCTGACTTTTTAAAAAATTCTTGTGCTTGCTTTGTCCTTTGATCCATTTTATGTTTTTTAGCTATCTCTTGCATAGTAGGGTCAAAAAAACCATCTGGATATAATGAAAGGAATTTTTGCTCAGCTTTTTTTAATTTGTCCACATTCATATAAATCAACCTTTTTCATGAGTTGGCTGTATACCTAACTGCTTGTAATAAACATATTTTTTCCGAGAAACTGCCAATCTATTTTCCTCCTGATCAACAACTTCTATAATTTCCTTAGGAGCTTTCTTTGCTATATTGACTGGTAAATTGGTTATATTTATTAATAAATCATGATCTAAAACTAGAAACATATTATCTGTTATAAATACAGGAACATTAGGATATTTATTATATTCTGTACTATTTATTGCACAGAAATGAGGGATAAAGACATCTTCGCCATCCTTCCATAACTTATCATCAACAATTTTAGCTACACTTTGCTCTGCTAAAATAGCTATCTTTTTTTCTGAAGAATATTCTTTCACAACAAAGTCTACGATGTAGTTTATTAACTCTTCATCTGTATTAGTATTTAAAATACGAAAAGAAACTTTCATGAAATCAATAAACCCCTAAAACTTAAAATAAATTCTAACAATATCCTTGCCATAGTGTTATTCCTTTGGCCATTCAAAAATACTTTTTACTTTCTGGAAAAAATTGCTTCCTAATATAAAGAAACTTGCCACGAACAACACATCTCCACTAAATAAAATTAATATAAGATTTACTTTACCTACCATTGGTAACAAATCGAAAAGTAATATAATTTCTGTTACAAGAGTTGGATAAATAAGACTTGTTATTAACATTACTATTCCTAATGTATATCTTTTTTTGCCAATCGGCTTACTATAAGAAAAATAGTTCCCAAAGATACTTTTAATTGCTTTTTTAATAGCATCAATAATTGTCTTGCCTAACAGTACTACTGACAAAGCAAACATTACTTCTGCACTTACAAGAGCCACCGAAGCAACAGATAATGCCATTGCGGTTGATAATCCTAAGAAAGGTAATACCCCAAATACAAAAATATATGGTAGCCAAGAAACTGAAAATAAAACTATTCCTAAATAATATTTCCAATCTTTTTTTACTTCACTCATAATATTTTCCTAACTCTCTTTACCTGCTGTGACTTTTATATCCATTCCTGTACTTATAGAAGTTTTAATAGCTACCGCTAAAGCTTTAGTCATATCCTCTATAGACATACTAGGAGTATTCACCTTATCAACAGCCTGCTCTGTTGAATAAGGAACGTGAATAAATCCTCCACTCTTATTAGGATAGTTTTTATTTAACTCATATAACAAAGCATACATTATGTGATTACAAACATATGTTCCTGCTGTATTTGAGACCTCTGCCGGAACTCCTGACTTATTAATATTTTGAGCTATTGCTTTGATTGGTAATTTCGAAAAATATGCATTCTCACCATTAGCAAAAATTTTGGTATCTATTGGTTTATTGCCATCATTATCTGGAATTCTCGCATCATCAATGTTGATAGCAACTCTTTCTACAGAGATATTATAACGCCCACCAGCTTGACCAACACAAATAATTAAGTCTGGATTATACTCTTTAATATATTCTTTAAGCTTAGCAATAGACTCCTCAAAACTTACTGGTAACTCTTTCTTAATAATTTGAGCTCCATCAATATTATCAGGTAAAGCTTTTACTGCTTCAAAAGAAGGGTTTGTTGCTTCTCCTCCAAACGGTGCAAAACCAGTTATTAGAACTTTTTTTATACTATTCTCATTTGCAAAAGCTGTAGAAAATGCAAGAAATGAAAAAAGAAAGGTAACTACTGTTAATATTTTTTTCATATAATTTCCTATATTCCTTATTCGTAAAGACCTTTTATTTTATCTTTAGATTTTTTTAGTTTTTTATCTTTCTTATTTGCTTTTGTCAGAAGCTCGAGAAGCTCTTTATAATTACTAAAATCCTCATTTGAATAAATAGCTCTATTTAATTCTTGTAGCTTATCTTTCAAATCATCATTAAATCTAGCAACATCTGGTAGTGAAAATATTTGAGACTTATATCTAGTCTTTGCCCAAGCTATTATTGCTTCTTTTAATGCAAAAATATCTTTTTTAGAACAAGCCTTTTTTACTTCGGATAATGTGCCGACTTTTACTGAATCTTGCTCTTTGAAACTCTCCTCATCTACTACGATCACTTTCCTTTTTTTAAGAACAAATACTAGTACTGTTAAAGTGACTAACCATAATATTATAAAAATATAAGCTGTATATCTCCACATATTATCTTGTGAGACTTGACTTGATACATTCTGTGCTATAGCTCCAGCTTGTTGTAAAGGCATTATTGCTGGCACAAAACCTGGCTTAACATTAAATTTTTTGGCTGCTATCGAAGCTGTCTCTAGTTTACTTGTCTTAATGTTGTACCACTTAACATTGACTGGAGGAACTGTTGCAGCTCCTTCTTTTGTTGGCATGTAACCTATTTTATATGTAGCCGTACCAACCATTTTTCCATTTTCTTCAGAATCCTTAAATTGTGGCTTCTCAGCATATATATTAAACTCATCAGTTGACTCAAAAGATAGTTTTGGAATATCCGTACCCAGCATACCTTCAGCTGCTATCGAAACTGTCCTAGTTACAAGCTCACCCACCTTTAAATCTTTAGTGGTTGACCAGTCATCCGATAATTCAACAGAGGTTGATGGCAACCAGTCATCAATATTGACATCATGAGGGATAGGCTTAACATTTAGTACCATATTGTTTGTTGAAACAATTACAGGCTTATAACCCAACTGGCCAAATCCATTTGCTACATTTAATTGTAGAATTATTGCTGGAATATGTATTTCACCAGTTTTATTAGGAATAATTAAGAAGCTTTGTTCTATAACATCATATAGTTTTCCATTCATCTGCTTCTGGTATTTCGCATTATGTCCAGTCTCTCTGATATCGACTCCTTTTATCTCAAATGGTTTTAGTTGTAAGCTAACTAAAGGAGTTGCGAAAAAGATTTTCAAAGTATAAACAATTGGTGAATTAACATACCCAATATTAGAAGAAAGCTCTCCTGTTGCAAAAACTTGACTATATTTTGTTTCTTCAACGTTTGTTAAATTTTTAGAAACCTGTATGGTGATTGGGTTTGTGCGTTCATTACCTATAGCTAAAGCAGGAATAATTACCCTTCCATCTCTATTTGGCATTAGAGTTATATTTGTAACATAGCTAGCTGTTTGCTTACCATTTACAACGGTCACTTTACTACTTGTACTAGTATCATAAACTGTAAAATTCTTATAAAGGGGGGACAAATCTGGCTGTTGATTAAAATCATCCAAACTAATACTTAAAACGACACTCTCACCCTTGCCTATACTTTTTCTATCTACACTTGCAGACACCTTAGCAAAACTTATCTGCGTTAATGAAAATATAAGTATAAAACTAATGATAATAAATTTAGAGATTTTAGTTATCATTGCCCACTCCCGACTCTATTTTTATAATCTCTCAAGAACTTTTGTTTTAATAAACCGCCTGGATCATCATCTATCCTAGCCAATAAGTTTTCAGCCTGCCTTTTATCCAACTGCTCCTGTCTTGCCTTAACAGATTGCTGCTGTTGTTGCTGTTGCTCACTAGGAGGCGGTGGTGGCGCCTGATTGTCTTTATTGTCTTTATTGTCTTTATTGTCTTTATTGTCTTTATTGTCTTTATTGTCTTTATTGTCTTTATTGTCTTTATTGTCTTTGTTGTCTTTGTTGTCTTTGTTGTCTTTGTTGTCTTTGTTGTCTTTGTTGTCTTTGTTGTCTTTGTTGTCTTTGTTGTCTTTGTTGTCTTTGTTGTCTTTGTTGTCTTTGTTGTCTTTGTTGTCTTTGTTGTCTTTGTTGTCTTTGTTGTCTCCGCCGTTATTTTGGTTTTGATCTTTTTCTTTTTCCAACTCTTTTGCTATTTCCAAGTTATTTTTAGCATCTTCAAAATCAGGCCTTTGCTTTACTGCTTCTTTGTAGGCCTCTATAGCTTCTGAATAATTTCCCATTTGTGTTAACGCATTACCCTGATTATATAATCCCACTGGAGAATCATCTTTTTTAAACTCATTATATGCCTGCTGATAATTTCCTGCTTTATAGTTGGCAGCACCTTTCCATTGATCATTCTCAAA